>JBGSSQ010000253.1:0-7453 GCA_041736975.1 Gammaproteobacteria bacterium | reverse complement strand
GTGGCCAATTGAGATTCACTGTTGGGGTAAGAGCATGCCTCATACTACCAGGAAAGCAATTAAGTTCGCGAATTAGCACAATTACCTGGAGATATCCTAACAAACGCTATTGGCCACACGCTTGCTTGTTTACTGCTGATTATGCTACTATTGCATGGTTAAATGATCGTATTAGCCGGCATTGTGAAGAAAAAAAATAAATTCTAGCTATGCTTAAGAATGGCAACATAGGTATTTTCATACCCCCTCTCTCAGTTAACGAAGCATTTAGCGATTCACGTATTTAACCTGTAAAAACTTCATCCTGGATGAATAGTGACATGAAGCAACATAAAGCCTTGAGTTTGGCACCCCTGTTCCTCGTTCTTGTTATCGACACCATGGGCATGGGCATTATCTTCCCCATATTAAGCCCTTTGTTTATGGGGGCAACCGATGGCATTTTACCAGTGAGCGCTACTGTGTCTGAACGCCATTTTTGGTATGCCGCCACCTTGGTGGCCTGGTCAATACTCATGTTTATAGGCGCCCCTTTTCTAGGGGATTTATCAGATCGCCTGGGCCGTAAAAAGGTCTTACTATTAGCGCTAGGGGGAACGGCGGTAGGTTTTGCTATCTCGGCATATGGCATCGACGCTAAGAATGTCTGGATACTGATGGCCGGGCGCGTAATCGCTGGTTTTTTTGCGGGTAGTCAACCTATTGCCCAAGCCGTTATCGCTGATGTTAGCTCTGAGCATGACAAAGTCATCAACATGAGCATGATTATTTTCGCCAACTGTGTTGGGTTTATTATCGGGCCCATTGTTGGGGGGTATTTCGCGGATAATCAGTTGGTTTCCTGGTTTACTTATAGCACCCCTTTCTATGCTGCCGGTGTCTTAGCGCTGGTTAATGCCGCACTCTTAGTGGTGACTTTAAGAGAAACTCACCAACCTAAAAATAATGTTAAACTTAGCTTAGCGCGCGGTTTATTTGTATTTGCAGAAGCCTTTACCAACAAAAGGATTCGCGTACTCTCTTTGATACTTTTTTTAACTGAGATAGCCTGGTCCGTCTACTTTCTTTACATCCCTATTTATCTGGTGGAAACCTATGGCTATAACAATATCAATATTGCCCATTACATGTCTTATATGGGCGTATTTTTTGCCCTTGCGCTCACGGTGATGATAAGGATTTTTGTGAAATTTATGCGCATAGAAACTATCGTGGTTACTATGATGGTTATTATGAGCATCGCTCTAGCTGGCCTCATATTTACCAATGAATTTTGGCTGTGGATAGTCACCATTGCTGTGGTCATGCCTAGTGCTCTAGGTTACTCCATCTTAATTACCGTTTGCTCTAATGCCGTGTCGCAAGAAGAGCAAGGCTGGGTGATGGGCATCAGCAGCAGCGTTGTGGCTGCGGGTTTTGGCCTGGGATCTGCTGCGGCTGGAACACTCGGTATATTCGGCGCTAGCGTACCTTTTATCACGGCAGCATTGGTTTCTTTGCTGAGTGCGATATTGCTGTTTGTTTGGGATAAAAAGTATCGGGTTCATGCGATAGCAGGTGTGGAAAAAAATCTAGAAGCTATGCTTTAAAGCATTTTGAAAGAAGTCAGGGGACGCGCAATAACACGAGTATAATTTGCCAGTCACCTCAGCTACCCTCCTCATTATGAAACCTGCATCAACACATCTTCAAATACAACGTGACTGGCTAGCCATTGGGTTGGCACCAGCGCTTTCGGCACATCGGTTGCACCAACTGATGGCCACTGTAGGGTCGCCCACTGATATCCTCCAAGCGGGGAGTAGCACATGGAAAAAGCTAGGCCTTAGCGCCAAAACCTGCCAGTATCTGAACGCACCTGATTGGGGCCGGGTGGACGAGCAGCTGAACTGGCAGACTCTTAGCCCTAATCACCATATTATTTTGTTCACTGATAGTCACTACCCTCCAGGACTACGTGAAATTGCCGACCCGCCCACACTGCTCTACTTACATGGCAACCCAGAGACTTTGCACACACCACAAATCGCCATGGTAGGCAGCCGCAGTCCAACCCCAATGGGACGTGAAACCGCTTTTGCCTTTGCACAAGCCCTCGCCCGTGCCGGACTGACCATCACCAGTGGCATGGCCTTAGGCATTGATGCTGCCAGCCATCGCGGCGCATTGGACGCTCATGGTCAAACTCTAGCGGTATTCGGTTGCGGCATCGACGTCACTTACCCCAGAAGCCATAGGCTATTAGCTGCTGAAATCGCTGAAAATGGCGCCCTAATCAGTGAATACCCACTCGGTACGCCACCACTGGCAGCGTATTTCCCACAACGTAACCGTATCGTCAGTGGCTTAAGCATGGGCACCTTGGTGGTGGAAGCCACAGCACGTAGCGGCTCCTTAATTACTGCGCGCTTAGCCACCGAACAAGGCCGGGAAGTCTTTGCCATACCTGGCTCTATACACTCTCCCACCGCCCATGGCTGCCATCTTTTGCTACGCCAGGGAGCCAAACTGGTAGAGACCTCAACCGACATTCTTGAAGAAATAGCCCAATTTCAACCAATTTTTACTCGCAAATCCGAAAAAAGCCCCTATAATAGTACTGAGAGTCAACTTGAAGTCAGCAACCGGTTGCTGTTAGAGTGCGTTGGGCATGAAGCGACCACTATCGATACACTGGTTGCACGCTCAGGTTTAGCCGTCGAAGAGATCACTTCGGCGTTAATGGTGCTGGAGTTGGCAGGACACGTACACTCCACCCCAAGTGGATACAGTCGAGTGACACATGAAAGAAGAGCTATTTGAAGTACTAATGTACTTATTTGAGAATCATATGCGACGTGAGCAGCCAGAGCGCCTCTCACAGGAAACTCTGTTTCTTGAGTTATCAGAGGCAGGCTTTACTCACGAAGTTATAGACATGGCTTTTGAGTGGTTGGATGGCGTTGCTGCCCTACACGTAGCAGAAGCGATGAGCGAGGATCACTTAGACAGCTCCTCAGCATTTCGTGTTTTCTGTCGTGAGGAAACCAGTCACCTTGGGCACGAGACCTGTGGTCTACTGATGAAATTTGAACAGTTGGGGATACTTACCCCCCACTCGAGAGAGATCGTCATTAACCGGTTGCTCGCTATAGACGCTGAGGAAATTGATGCTCAGCGTGTTAAATGGCTGGTATTGATGGTGTTAATTGATGACCCGGAAAACGAAACGGCTTTGGCCACATTGGAACAAATGATGAAAACAGAAATCACGGAAAGGTTTCACTAATGACAAATCACCTTGTGATCGTAGAGTCGCCCGCAAAAGCGAAAACGATTAAGAAATACCTTGGCAAAGGCTTTGAGGTAATGGCGTCTTATGGCCATGTACGCGATCTAAAACCCAAAGAAGGTGCGGTAGACACTGAAAACAATTTTGAGATGCATTATGCGCCCATTGAAAAAAGTGCTAAATATGTGACACTGATCGCCAAGGCACTGAAAAAAGCCGACGTTTTATACCTCGCAACAGATCCGGATAGAGAAGGCGAAGCCATTTCATGGCATGTGATGGAATTGATGCGCGAACAAAACATATTAAAAGACAAGCCTGTTCATCGTATCGTCTTCAATGAAATCACCAAAACAGCGATTAAAGCCGCGGTAAAAAATCCGCGTGATGTCTCCATGGATTTGGTTAACGCCCAACAAGCTCGTCGCGCACTAGACTACCTCGTGGGCTTTAATCTTTCCCCCTTGCTGTGGAAAAAAGTACGACCAGGACTGTCTGCAGGACGCGTGCAAAGCCCTGCGCTACGATTAATTGTAGAACGTGAAAATGAAATTGAAGCCTTTATAAGCCAAGAATATTGGACCGTTGAAGCAGACTCGACCACAAAAGATGACAAAACAATTAATAGTCGACTGATTGAATTAAACGGCGAAAAAGTTGAACAGTTTACCATTACCGACACCAAACAAGCTGAGAAAATTAAAAAACAATTGACCAAAGCCTCCAAAGGCAAGCTCATTGTTTCCAATATTGAAAAGAAACAGCGCAAGCGCAATCCGTCGCCGCCCTTTATTACCTCTACACTACAGCAGGAAGCCGCGAGAAAATTAGGCTTTACCACCAGCAGAACCATGCAGGTAGCACAACAATTGTATGAAGGTATCGATATTGGTGATGGCGCTGTTGGTTTAATTACCTATATGCGTACCGACTCGGTGAATATGGCTGCTGAAGCTATCACTGAAATACGTGACGTGATTAAAGATCGCTATGGCGCTGACAATGTACCCGACGAACCACGTGCCTATAAAACCAAAGCTAAAAATGCTCAGGAAGCGCATGAAGCGATTCGCCCAACCTCTGCAAAAATTACGCCTGACAGCATTAAAGATAAACTCAAAATTGAACAATACAAATTGTATAATTTAATTTGGCAACGTGCTGTTGCCAGCCAAATGATTTCTGCAACACTAGATACAGTTTCTATTGATTTAAGTTGTGGCGAAGGTAATCGTTTTCGCGCCAACGGTTCCACTATCACGATCCCTGGTTTCATCAGCGTCTATCAAGAAGGTCTTGATGATCACAAACCCGAAGATGGCGATGGCAAACTGTTACCACTAGTTGAAGTAGGCGACGAACTCACACTCAATGAAATTAAAGGCCTACAACATTTCACAGAACCGCCACCACGCTTTACTGAAGCCAGCCTAGTAAAAGCACTAGAAGAATTTGGCATTGGCCGCCCTTCAACCTATGCCAGTATTATTTATACATTGAAACATCGTGAGTATGTCAGCCTAGAGAGCAAACGCTTTACACCTACTGATGTAGGACGCGTTGTTGCCCGTTTTTTAAACGACTATTTCACTCAGTATGTTGACTATAATTTCACAGCCGGCATGGAAGATCATTTAGATGCCATTGCGCGCGGTGAAAATGAATGGGTGCCAATGCTCAAAGAATTTTGGTCACCGTTCATTAAACAAGTCAAAGAAATTGACACCAGCGTCACTCGACAAGATGTCACTCAAGAAAAAATTGATGAAAACTGCCCTGAATGCTCAAAACCGTTATCAAAACGTTTAGGCAGACGTGGCAGCTTTATTGGTTGCACTGGTTATCCTGAATGTAAATACACTCGCAACGTCGATGGCGAGCAAGAAGAAACCGCACCTGAAGAAGTGGAAGGTCGAACTTGCCCCACCTGTAATGAAAAACTCATTATACGTCACGGACGCTATGGTAAATTTATCGGTTGCAGCACTTATCCAACTTGTAAATACATTGAACCCTTGATCAAACCCAAGGAAACCAATGTTGAGTGCCCTGAATGTAATCAAGGAACCATTCTGGAACGCCGATCTCGTTACGGTAAAATATTCTACTCTTGCAGCCGCTATCCTGATTGCAAATATGCTTTATGGAATGAGCCCGTCAAGCAACCATGCCCCACGTGTGATTTCCCCATTACGGCCATTAAAACAACGAAACGTCGTGGTACCGAACGGGTCTGCCCGCAAAAAGAATGTGATTTCAGTGAGTCTATAGAACCCGTAGAACCTACGGAACCACCAGTAGAGTCTTAATATCTGCAACGACTGACCATTCAACTTTAGGAGTAGAGTTAACGATGAGCACTTCCTTTGTAGCAGTACTTATGGGTTCAGATTCTGATCTTGGCGTTATGCAAAACACACTGACGGTATTAAAACGCTTGGAAGTACCCTTCGAAGTACGCATCACTTCTGCCCACCGAACCCCAGAAGCCACCATGACTTACGTCAAAGAAGCAGAACAACGAGGCTGCGCTGTTTTTATCGCTGCCGCTGGCCTGGCTGCACATTTAGCAGGCGCTGTTGCCGCGAACACAATTAAACCGGTGATTGGTGTACCCATAGACGCAGGAAGCTTACAAGGCCTAGACGCACTACTCTCGACGGTACAAATGCCTGGCGGCATTCCAGTAGCGTGCGTAGCCATTGGCAAACCCGGTGCCCAAAATGCTGCTTACTTGGCCTCACAAATTCTGGCCATTAATGATAAAGCACTGGCAAATCGCTTAGCACAAGAACGCGCCACGAATGCGGCTAACGTGATCAGTAAAAATGCGGCATTACAACAACAAATCGAAAGCGCACAAGGATAGCACGCTGCTAATGCGCGTGGACTGAGAAAAACCCTAGGTATCCATACATTACCCCAGCAAGTATAGAGAGTATACTCGCTACCCGTAGAAAAGGGCCGTTTTTATAAGCAATTCTACCCGCCATGCCCTGTACAAAAGTAGGTAACAGCGTACGAATAACGCCACTAACCATCACAAACCAGCAAAATACTGTCACGGCGACGCGCCAATCATTAACCCAAATGTTATGCAAATTAACCAGCAACAGCCCTAAAATCAGGGTTGTAGTCGCGATAATTAACATGGCCACATTGTTAGAAGCAATTTCTTTGGCTGCCGCCCTGAAAAACCCTCGGTTAATGAGCATACTCAAGCCCACTAGAAGAAGATAAACAGAAAAGATCCGCGCCAAATAGATAGAGACTGACATAAGTATTTCCTTTCACACTGTAATATTGCCATTATAGCACAAACAGCCCTGATAACCAGCCAGTATGCCTCGAGAAACTTATGGGACACCAGAAATCGAAGAAGACCTCAAAAAAATAGGGAACCCGATATAGAAAATTGTAACAACAACATTGCTAACTCATTTTTAATCTTTGCGGTGGGCTTAGTTATCATGTTCAATTCGCTGATCTTCTTGTTCAATTTAGAAATCCTAGCTTCCAAGTGCTTGTATTGCTGTTGATATTGATGCTGCTCTTGACGAACTGCAAACATACCAACAGACTCCACGGGGGGGCTGTAACTAGACAAAAAGCTCCGAGTTGACATGCTCCTATTGTAGCTTGATTTTACACCCTCACAATACTAGCACTGGAAAAAATCTTGCTATGCGAACACCACTATAATATAGCAAAAAAACACATAAAGGCAATGACTTTGAACCAGTTAATCTAGAGGAGATCAGAGCACTTCAATTAGCGAGCGTGAAGATCTATAGTCGCTTGATGAGGCCGCTATTCATGCATTGTTCTAAAAGAGGTTTTAGCGGGTCTACTGCCTTGCATTGAGCGGGATCTATAAATAAGGTGTTGTTCAAAACACCATTGGCAAGATAGATAAAGCCTTCAGGATGTTGCTGCTGTAGTCTTTCTAAATCAGCTTGCGTGGCTTGATTCAATACAGCTTTACGAAAATCACAGGCAAAACGAATAGCCGCTTTGATTTCTTGTGGCCATTCACTCTCTATGGGATAAGCAGTGAGTATACGAATTAAAAAACCCCTTCTATCTAAACAAAGAAAAGGGTCTGCGCCATATTGTAATAAAATAAATAATTTTTTTATTTCTGTGGATCGATCAAAGTTTAACACAGATGGATCAAACTTT
>JBGSSQ010000032.1:0-10645 GCA_041736975.1 Gammaproteobacteria bacterium | reverse complement strand
AGCTCTTGACGACAATAGTCTTGTAATGTTTGCTGATAGCATGCGTTGGCTACAGCTTCGTCACCCCCAAATTTGCGGACGGCAAATTCTGCGGCTTTGAGTAATCTTTTAAATGTGGGGTGGTATGGCAGGGAAAGATGTCCCAGTTCTTTAATACTACCGGCTGTGCCGTCTGTTTCAAGCAGTGCGGCATCAATGCCATCCATCGATGTCCCGCTCATCAGACCTATGCTTAGCATCGCTTTGACCTTTTCATTATAACTATTCCAAAAGTATAGAGAGGCATGGGGCCGTTGTACAGCAACGCAACCTCGAGTAAAGAGCTTCACCATCTGCTGCAGAGCCGGCGGCGATGTTGTCATACGCGGATCTCCATGTCTCCATACTGTATACTGTAGCTGATCTAATGCGATAAAGCCCCGCCCCTGTCATTGCGACGCGAAGCGTGGCAATGACAGGGGGGCTTTATCTCTGCTCGTAGATCAGATGTTTAGGAAGTGGCCCTGCCCTTGACTGGGCTGGATTAATCGCCTAGGCTTCACTCACTTAGAATAGGACACTACTTAATGAATGAACAACCAACTGACATGGTCATCCAAGCCCTACTCAAAGATAGAAAAAGGGATCGCCTTTGGCGTAATATCCGCTTTGGTTTGGGCAGTTTATTGTTAGTCATTTTTGTTTTGACTATCATTGGACTGACCTCATCTAAAGACGCTGATGACACCGCTATAGACCCCAACAAACCCTACGTCGCTGTAGTCAAGTTGGATGGGGAAGTCCAGTCGGGGGCGCCATTTTCTGCGCGCAAAGCTATTCCTCAAATTCAAAAAGCATTCAACGATAAAAAAGCCCGTGCGGTTATTCTGTTAATTGATTCCCCAGGTGGAAGCCCTGTGAACGCTTCTCAAATTTATCACGAAATTCTGCGCCAAAAAAAGCTTCACCCCCAAACGCCTGTTGTGGCCGTCGGCGAAGACTTATTGACCTCTGCTGCTTATTTGGTCGCAGTGGCTGCTGAGACTATTTATGTCAACGACAATACCATCGCGGGCTCTATAGGTGTGGTCAGCAGTGGGTTTGGTTTCACTCAAGCTATGGAAAAACTCGGTATTGAGCGACGTGCATTCACTTCTGGAATTCATAAAGATCGTTTAGACCCTTTCAAACCATTAGAGAAAGAAGATACCGATAAAATCCAAAAGGTGCTGACACTAGTACACACTAATTTTATTAATCTGGTGAAAAATGCTAGGGGTAGCAAGCTTAAAGGTGATTCCGCTGAACTGTTTTCTGGTGACTTTTGGACCGGATCTGAGGCGGTAAAATTAGGACTGGTTGATGCAACAGGTGATCTTGAAGACGTCATGCACTTATTTAAGGTAGACCAATATCTCACCTACGCACCGAAACAATCACTATGGCGTCAACTCATGCGAGATATGGGTGAAGAGACCAGCTTCAGGCTGCATAATTACTTGAACCCTTTGCACGCCGCTTTCTAAAATAGGAGACTACGGCCCCTGGCTTATTAAAACCAATTTCTAGGAGCCCATGTAAACTAGTGCTAACAGAGCCATCAACAAGAAAGGATATTGAGATGAAAAAAGATGAAAAAAAACCCATTAAAGCCATCATAGAATTGCTTTCAGCTAATGAATTAGAGCAATTAGAAAAGCAGCATCGCTGTAAACTGCAAGTCACCGATGTTCTACTTGCAGTTTATGCTGCCGAAACTTTGCCTACCCGTCTTGACGCCATTGTTGATCTTAGATCGCGACTTATTGCGCTGACGAATCCTGTGGCTAACAACTTAAAAACCAAGCTGCTAAGCCAAGAAAACCCCGTTGTGAAAAAACTTCTCTCGCAATGCAATGCTTTTATACGGCTAATATTAAATGCTAAAAATGATCATGAAATCGAGGCATTACTAAAACACCGTGAAAAAAGATTGCCATTCAAACCTGATTTCGTACGTGATGCTCCTAAAGAATCACCTCTTCGACAACTCTTAGACGACTTGGTCGCCCAGAAAGAAGAAACGGCCCCTGATATCCAACGAATTATTCGCAAAAAAATCACTCAAACCGCTACAGATTACTTTCGTCAAGCAGGGCCGCCAGGCCACTCACCTCAGGACGAATCTATTGACGAAAAAAAACAAGAAAATACGGCTGCAAAAAAAATAAAACCAACCATGTCCAAAGAACGAAAAAAATTCATAGCCTTAAGCATAGCCCATAACCTATATCATCTTTACATTAAAGGCTCCACACGTGTCATTGACAAAATGGATCAAATTAATGATCTAAGATATGCTGTCAAAGAATTTAAAGGCAAAGAATTAGAAGAAAAACGCGCCATACCTTATGCCGGAAGGCTCTACCACCTCACCTTAATGGGACAAGGCAAAGACGCTTGTTTTAAAGTCAATTACTATTCGACTAAAGAACTTATCGCACATGTCAAACACAAAGGTGAAGGCATTTTCGTGGTGACAACGTCTGGTGATATTTTTGCAGGTAGCACGAGCAATGATAATGCTTGTAACATTTACCACTCTAGTTTTGATCGTAATCCATTCTTCGCTGGGCGAATTTGTATTTCTGCTGAAGGCATATTAGAATATTACGATACCTATACAGGTCATTTTAAAGCTAATGCCACTAATTTGAAGAATGTCACGTTGTACTTTCGAGATATTGCGCTCCTTTCGGATGAAAACCCTAATGTCGTTGCTGCAATTACTTTACAAAGAGGTTTTGTTCAAGATGACGATTTACCAAGCTATACTCGTCGATTTCCTGAATTTCCTTTTTGGATATTCAACCATAATTTAAAGCTCGCCAAGGAAAGTAGCCTTAAAACAACTAATGCAGAGGAACTCCAGGCTTTACATGATAGGGCCATTCAAAATTCCAATGACTATATTAATAACGCCTTAACAACTTCTGGCAACCATTGGATAAAGGAGTGGGCTGACTTACTTCCAGACGAGCGTTACGATTTTAATCGCCTTGGAGATCATTTTAGGAGTGACCCACTCAATCTACATAGATTATTAGAGACTAACGCGGAGTGGAACATACCTGGTGACCAAATCCTAAATAATCCCGCTCAAGACAATCGGAACGCGGGCATACGCAATGATTTTGACTCAAAGAAATGGCATCTCTCAGCTGAAAAAGCTCATCTGAAGCTAGCGGTAATTAGAGAGAAAGTTATTGAAAAGACTCGAATTGAGGCGAAAAATTTTAATTGTCGCCTCAGAACCGCGATACCTAAGATAGATTCAACTGTTAACGGCACCATCTATTTTTATCCTTTGGACAATGAAAATTACTGCGGATGCACAATTCACCTGCCAAGTGGACTTATTCACACGGCCAATATCGAACTCAACGGGCTCAGAGCAATCACGCCACAATTCCGAAATAAATTTTCCCTGGCCCTAAAAAACCTCAGAGCAAAATCACGCAAATTCCCTAATGCAGTCTATGAATATGACGCCACAGGAACATTCCACCAGCCCAATGAACTAGAGCAATTAAAAAGAATTGCTATTTCCTTACAAACCTACGAACAAATTCTTCTTATACCTACCGAGAAGCTAATAAATACACCAGATTCTCAAATTAACACCAAGACCATGAATCCTCTTGGCATTATTCAAGATCACCTCACTATTGATGGCGCCACCGCCTTTGCAGATGAGCTTGTGACACAAAGTTACAAGCCACTCTTTAGCGACCCACGATCACAAGCGGAAGACTTTTGGGAAGGCGTATTATATATTAATCGTACCAATCGCAACGGGCAGTGCAATTTTTTCACGCCACTACGTGACGGCAAATCTGCCTACAAAGTGAATACTGAGCTACCGTACTTTGCTCAAATTGAAAAGAGTGATAGTGAAGATGGCGCCGATAACACAGCACTATCACCCCGCCTTACAGCGGGTAAAGACAAGGAGGGATTTTATTAACGAGCCTGATATTCCAATTATCACAAGTCCTCGTCGGGGAGAAATCGTTGTATTATCCCATCCAGCTCATCGAGTGAATTGTATTTAATCACTAGCTTGCCTCGCCCTGAAGCATGATGGTCGATCTTCACATCCGCTGCCAATTTTTCACTTAAGGTATTTTGCAAATGCAATGTATCTGAATCAACTTTCACTGAAGTTTCAGTCGTTGGGGGTTGCTGCAAACGTCGCACTAAATTTTCAGTTTCACGAACAGACAAACCTCTTGCCATCACTATTTTTGCTGTTTTAATTTGGCTCTCACGATCTAAAGGGAGTAGAGCTCGTCCATGGCCCATATCTAAATCGCCACGCTCAACCATCGTCTTAACATCACGAGTCAACTGCAATAATCGTAGTGCATTAGTGACTGCGGTACGTGATTTTCCTACAGCGTTTGATACTTGCTGGTGAGTTAAACCAAACTCATCGAGCAAACGTTGCATAGCTTCCGCTTCTTCAATTGAGTTGAGATCTTCTCGTTGAATATTTTCAATTAATGACATAGCAATAGCGGTTTCATCGGAAATCTCACGTATCACTACGGGCACTTCGTTGAGGTTGGCTAATTGCGCAGCGCGCCAGCGGCGTTCACCGGCTATAATTTCATAGCGATTATGCGCAACACTGCGAACCACAATAGGCTGAATAATGCCTTGCACACGAATAGAATCGGATAACTCAGACAAGGCTTCAGGATCAAAGTCTTTTCGCGGTTGATACTTACCAGGCTGTAAAAACTCCACGGGTAGTTGGCGCAAGATTTCCTTGGCGGCACTTGCTGCTTCTGCAGGCGTCGCCTGCTGACTATTCACACTGCTGAGGAGTTCGTCCAAGCCAAGATCGTTGAGACCTCTGCCCAATCCACGCTTTTTGACTTCCATCAAGTTTTCTCCTTCACAAAATAATAGTAGTTGATCAGCAGCTGACTAAACCTCAGCGGCTTCCTTCTGCAAAACTGTAGCCGCCTCTTTGGCTTGTCGCCTCAGCATTTCCCCAGCTAACGCCAGATGCGCTGCAGCGCCCTGCGAGCGGTTATCATACACAAGCACCGGCAAGCCATGACTAGGTGCTTCGGCAAGGCGGACATTGCGGGGTATAACCGTTTGGTAGAGCTTATCGCCTAAAACCCGATTCAATTGTTCTGATATCTCTTGCGTTAGTCGGTTGCGGCCATCATACATGGTGCGTAGTAAGCCTTCCAGCTGTAACTTCGGATTGGCCGATTTGCGCAGACGCTCAACGGTACTTAACAAAGCTTTAAGACCTTCCAGTGCAAAATATTCGCATTGCATAGGAATCAATATGGAATCGGCGGCCACTAGCGCGTTGACAGTGAGCATGTTGAGAGTAGGGGGGCAGTCGATAATGATGAAATCATATTGCGAACGAACCGGCTCTAAAGCTTTAGCCATCGCGTATTCTCGAGCACTTTGCTGTAATAAACGAACTTCTGCAACCGTAAGCGAACTGTCGGCGGGAAGCAGATCAAAATTATGGGCGGTTTTGATTATGGCATCACCTATCTCACACTGGCCCAGCAGCACTTCGTTGGTGGAAACCTTGAACTGTTCGGGATGTACACCGCATCCTACCGTGGCATTGCCCTGTGGATCGAGGTCGATTAGTAAGACATGTCGCTTTGTAGCCGCTAATGAAGCAGTCAGGTTGACACTGGTCGTGGTTTTACCCACGCCGCCTTTTTGATTGGCTATGGCGATCACTCTACTCAAACTTATACCCTCTTCAACTGCTCCGGCCACCGGCATGGAGTGTTAACTTTTGGCAGAAACTCCCGCTTAAGTGGAGCCCCCTGCTTTTTTTATTGATGATAAACTTGAACAACGTTCAAATTCAATCCCGCATAATCGGAGGCTGTGTTAAAAGCCCAAACAAACGCTTGGCGTATGCTATCACACTTTACGCAAACAAATCAGGTGTCGCTGCTCATCTAAGCCAGGCACCTGGTAAGCAACAATGCTGCTAGGCACTTCAATAGCGTCAAGCTCCTCTTGTGGATACTGCCCCTTCATGAGGAACCATTGCCCGTCTGGGCACAGTAAATGCTGGGTCTGCGACAGGATATCAGCAATGCTGCCTACGGCTCTTACCACCATGCTATCAAAACATAGCCTACTGGCATAGCTTTCAGCACGATCTTCAACGGTAGTGACATTTTTCAGGCCCAAGTGCACCACCACCTGCTGTAAGAAGCGGATTTTTTTGCCATTGCTGTCTAGCAAACAAAAGCTTCGCGAGGGATCGGCAATAGCCAAAGGAATTCCCGGTAACCCAGCGCCAGTGCCTACATCGATGATGTTTGAGCCACTAATATGAGGCAAGATGGCTAGGCTATCCAGCAAATGCCGTGTAACCATTTGTAGCGGATCTCTCACGGCCGTTAGGTTATACGCTTTATTCCACTTGATCAGCAAGCCCAAATAATCGAGCAGCTGTTTTATCTGGGCTGGCACTAAAGTCAGCCCCAGCGCTTCAAGCCCCGGTATCAAGGTCTTTTCAATCTCATTGCTCACTGCAACATTACTCCTACACTCCCAACCTGGCATTACAAGCACAAAGCGGTAACCCAGCAACCCAGCAAAGCATCACTGTTACTAGCACGCCATATGTGCGCTGATATTAATCTCTTTTCAAAAGCTGCAGCAACTGCACGCACTAACGATGTTGTTTGCGCACCATCAACCCTTGAGGGATCTAATATTCGAGCTAACTCGCTAATGCCGAGGTATTTTTCTTAAGGTGAACAAGCAACAAAGAGATCGCCGCAGGTGTCACTCCTGGAATTCTTGCGGCTTGCCCTAGCGTTACCGGCTTGGCGGCTATCAGTTTTTGACGCACTTCGTTTGATAAGCCACCAACGCTGGCATAATCAAAGGTTGGGGACAGCTGCATTTCTTCGTGACGCTTTTGCCGTTCAATTTCTTCGTGCTGACGTTTAATATAGCCTTCGTATTTTATTTGAATTTCTACTTGCTCACTGACCGAAGACAAGGGCGAACTGCTATCTTGCATGACGTCCATCAATGTGTCGTAGGTTACTTCGGGACGTCGCAATAAATCCAAAGCCCAGTACTCGCGCTCTAGTGGTGTGTTAAAGCGCTGTTCATAACGTGTAGCAATGTCGGTATTTGGACGTACCAGTACTTGAGCGAGCCTATCATGCAATTCTGTGATCTGTGTCTTTTTAGCGCTAAAAGCGTCCCAACGTGCGTCGTCAACCAAGCCTAGGTCTCGCCCTACCGGGGTAAGTCGTAGGTCGGCATTATCTTCTCGCAGTAATAGGCGGTATTCCGCGCGCGAGGTGAACATGCGGTAGGGCTCTGTGGTGCCGCAGGTAATTAAATCATCTATCAGCACGCCAATGTAGGCTTGATCGCGCGTTGGATACCAGGTGGAGCGCTCTTGTGCAAGCAACGCAGCATTAAGACCGGCGATTAAGCCTTGGGCGGCAGCCTCTTCATAGCCGGTGGTACCATTAATTTGGCCGGCAAAAAATAGACCGGGGACAAACTTGGTTTCTAACCAGGGCTGTAAATCTCGCGGATCAAAGTAATCGTATTCAATGGCATAACCTGGGCGGGTTATATGGGCGTTGGCAAAGCCTTCCATGCTGCGCACAAAAGCTAACTGCACATCAAAAGGCAAGCTGGTGGAGATGCCGTTAGGGTAAATCTCATGCGTGGTAAGGCCTTCTGGCTCAATAAATATTTGGTGGGCATCCCGTTCAGCAAAGCGCACGACTTTATCTTCAATGGATGGGCAGTACCGCGGCCCGGTGCCTTCAATAACCCCCGTGAACAGGGGAGAGCGCTCAAAACCTGTGCGGATAATCTCGTGAGTGCGCGCATTGGTATGGGTGATAAAGCAGCTAATCTGTCTTGGGTGCTCACTGACATCACCAATATATGAAAAAACCGGGGTGGGGGTGTCGCCAGGCTGCTCTTGTAATGAGGAGTAATCAATCGTGCGTCCATCAATACGCGGTGGTGTCCCGGTTTTGAGTCGGTCAACGCGAAAGGGCAGGGCACGCAAGCGCTCGGCCAAGGCGAGTGCGGGAGGATCTCCGGCTCGACCTCCGCGGTAATTCGACAAGCCAATATGAATCTTACCGCCTAGAAACGTGCCTACCGTGAGCACCACTGTTTTGGCATGAAATCGCAACCCCATCTGGGTGACTACGCCGGTCACACGACCGTTTTCTTGGATAAGGTCTTCGACTGCTTGCTGAAAAAGGGTCAAGTGGGGTTGATTTTCAAGGGCATGGCGTACGGCTTCTTTATAGAGGACTCGATCAGCTTGTGCCCGGGTTGCACGAACCGCAGGGCCCTTGCTAGCATTGAGTTGTCGAAATTGGATGCCGGCTTTATCAATGGCTCGCGCCATAATGCCACCTAGCGCATCTATTTCTTTGACCAGATGCCCCTTGCCAATGCCCCCTATAGCGGGGTTACAAGACATTTGCCCAAGCGTCTCAATATTGTGGCTCAACAACAACGTTTCAGCACCCATTCGCGCTGCGGCGAGAGCCGCCTCAGTACCAGCGTGCCCACCACCGACCACAATCACATCAAATTTTTTATTAAAATCCATAACGCCACCCGAATTCACTAAATTAAAAGCAATCTCTGATTTTAACAAGTTATTAATCATCAAACAAGCAAAATTGCGGCATCTGCCCCTCAACCGTCATCGCTAGCGAAGCGTGGCAAGCCAGAGAAAATTAACTATAGCGAAAAGGCAGAGCCCAGCCCTTCTGGCAATACAGCTTCCCAATAGTTATTTCTTTCTGCATAGGCAGCTTCATGCCACAATGTCAGCAGGTATTTTTTCATTAGCCATTAATTGCGCCGCAGGTTTTTTTATGAGCCGACATTCTATTTGTCAGAAATATCTTAACGGCTACGCCGAAACAGAGATCGCCTCTTTAGATGGTTTTGACTTTGAATTTAGCCATGTCCTCACTTTACCTGCTTATAATGAAACAGTAGACAATATCGACCAAGTAGTCGACTCCATCACTGAGCCCAACAGCCTTATTATCTTGGTTGTTAACTCAATGGAAAACTCGGCTGATTGCGCAAAACAAGCTAATGTCGTTTTAATGGATAATTTGCATCAACGACATAATGCCTGCTGGAAATCCAAAACGTTAGCTGGAGTCACACTTCATGAATTAAAAAACGGCTATTTATTGCTTGTAGACAAGTCTTCTGACCCTCTTTGTTTACCGATAAAAACCGGTGTTGGATTAGCTAGAAAAATTGCAGCGGATCTGGCGCTTCAATTAATTATCGCTGGCAATATTAAATCGCGCTGGATACATTGCACGGATGCTGATGTTATTTTACCTGATCAGTATTTTATGAGAACTAGTCTTCTAAAAAATGGCGCAGCCGCTGTCTATCCGTACACGCATAGAGCAAACACTAACGACCCCGCACAGATCATGGCACTAACGCTTTATGAGCGGTCTTTACGTCACTATGTCACTGGCTTGCGTTACGCGGGATCCAAGTATGACTACCACACCATTGGCAGCACAATCGCGCTTGATGCAGAGTCCTATGCAAAAGTGCGAGGATTCCCTTTGAGGGAGTCAGGTGAAGATTTTTATATTCTCAACAAGCTGTCCAAGGTGGGCAAAATTTTTCAGCCTGAAGGGGCTCCTATTATCATAGAAGGTAGGATTTCAGATCGCGTGCCTTTTGGAACAGGGCGATCAATAGAAAAAATATCCAAGCTGGATAATATGGAAAATGACTTCTTGTTCTACAACCCAATCGTTTTTGAAAAACTCAAGCTATGGATTAACTTTATCAATAAATTTGATCGCCATCACCCCTTAGAATATCTCAAAGAAAATTTACTTAAATGCCCGGAGCACCAGGTACTCAAGCAAGCTCTAGAGGCTATAGGGGCATTCATCGCTATTGAAAAAGCCATTAACAGCTCAAAAGAAAACGTCATTTGCCAAAAACATCTTAATACCTGGTTTGACAGTTTTAGAACCCTAAAATTAATACACTCACTTCGCGACCTAGGCTACCCATCGATAAGATGGGGTCAGGTCCTGACCCCATCTTAATATTCGATATGCACTATCTCTAGCACAACAATGCCGCTAGGTGTTTTTAATTTTACCACATCACCCACTTCATTTTTTAATAACGCCTTAGCAACCGGCGACTCAAAACTGATTTTTCCTTTGGTTAAATCAGCCTCATCGATACCGACTAGTTTGACCGTTGAGTTAACGCCACTAGATTCTATGTAGGTAACAGTAGCGCCAAAAAAAACCTTCGTTAAATTAAGCTGCTGTGCTGGATCTACCAAAATAGCGGTATCAATTCTTTTAATTAGATATCGTAACCGCCTATCTATTTCTCGAAGGCGCTTTTTGCCATAAATATAATCACCATTTTCTGAGCGATCACCATTACCTGCTGCCCATCTTACTGTTTCCACCACCTTGGGGCGCTCAACAAATCTCAGTTGCTGCAATTCCTCTTGCAAATCAGCCAGTCCGATGGGGGTAACATAATTTTTCCCTGTGCTGATTGGTGCTTCCAGCTCATCAGCGTCATCATCACTTTCTTCTTT
>JBGSSQ010000159.1:0-6605 GCA_041736975.1 Gammaproteobacteria bacterium | reverse complement strand
ACTACAGAATAAAATAAATCGAAATCGCTGTAGCCAAACTTAACAGTGTTTTAATTTTCATATAAGCGTTGATGTCAGTGATAATTTTATCCACAATTTCGCGACTGGTTGTTAATCTGGATGTGCTATTTGCTATGGCTCTAAGCTTGCCATCAAATGTCTCAAATTCTAACATCAAAAAGACTACATAAACGGTAATGAGGCCTAGGTTGCCGGCGATACTGGTTAAAGTAACGGCAAGATCTGAAAATAAACTTGTCATGTTGACGCTCTGCAGTGCTTGGCGTATATCTACTTTGTTATTCGAAGTTTTATAAATCCAATTGACAATACTGTTAATTTTTTCTTGGTAAAGAGGTGTTTGCTCCAATATGCCGTTTAGCGAGTTCCTGACCAAATCAATTAACAGATAAATAATAAGGGCCGTAGTAATAAGAGCCAGTAACATAGCCAGACTCTTCGGCAGTCCGATTTTTGTGAAAGGAATCGTGGAGAAGGTCTGGAACAGGCGCTCCAAAAGATACCAAATAACAATAGCAGTGACTAGAGGGATCAAAATGGATTTCCCTAAAACCAATATATTCACTGTCAAGTAAACGGCGACTAGCGTTAGCGTAAAATTTAAAATCCGTGTATTAATCATCAGCCTATCCTTGGGCGTCATTTAAGTATGCAATCTAATACTTTAAAATATCTTAGTCAATATAGAAGACAGTGCCGCGTGACCTACTCCTGGCATATGGCTTGCTGGTTACGCATCTCTAGATTCAGTGTATGCCAATGGCTGCAGCACTAAACAGCATAAACCCCCTTTAGTTAAGCTTGATCGGCAGGTGCCACTGCTAGCTCACCTAGAGCGACGCAAGCATGATCGTTCACTAACGTCAGTGTCCTTCGTTGCCGGGGTGTTATATAGCGTAGAATTAAGTAATATGCTGTTGACATTTACGCGTGTTAGGCTATCTGCTTTTATTTTTTGTTTCAAGACTGCTAGTGTTGGTTGTAATTTGCTTATAAAAAGCGCAGCGTAGCGTGTCATAAATTCATGCGAACCAAAGTTAATTGCTTCAAACAAGTCTGCACTATGATGTGCAAAATTTCTGAATGCTTTAAACTCTTCAAGGTTTGTTAGCTGATTGGTTTCGACCTGATCAGACCTGGTTAGCAACATCATATACTTTTGGATTCTCGCCATATGCAAATACGCAGCGTCTATAACATCTGGGTTTTTCAGTAAGCTGGTGTATAATAAAGTCTTTTTTGAAAATGCAATAATGGGCTGAACTAGTGCTGGTAAATTTTCTAGCATGGCATGAATATCTAGTCTGCCAAATTCACCGTGTTCAATTCCGTAGTAGCCATCCAAATTCAAATGAAGATCCATTTGCGCTTGTTGGCAGTAGGTTTTGATATATTGCTCTGCCTGCAAAATATCAGCTTGATTGAATCGATTATCTGCTTTTAATGCTGTGAAAATAATTGCCACAACTTCTGCGTGCGGAATGTAGGCGCCATCTTCAGGAAAGTCCAATTTTAACGCATCACTTCCTGGTAATGGATCTATCATTGTCTTTAAGGATTCTGTTTCTTTTTCAATTAGCGCAATGAGTTTTAATGGGCTAAAAGAAAATCGGTGTTGCTTGTAATCTTGCTTGTAAGTGTCTTCTGAATAATCTAAATTATCATTGAACGATCGAATGGACGCATGAAGGGTAGATAGTTTGCGTTGATTACGCTTGCTAGTGTTGCTATGATGTTTTTTCTCATTCTTGAGTACTGAGGCGAGTGTGGCATATCTTGGCTTTAGTTCACCAGATTTTGGATGTTTACCTTCGAGCACTTCAATTATGCAAGACTGGATGTTATCTAGAAGCTTAACTGATTGTATATCACCATGTATCTGTTTCTTCAATTGATTTAGGGCTTCTATATCTGTGATAACGCTATGTTTTTGGCAATCATCTAAAAAACCTAGAAACAGATTTTTGGCATCTGGTCTTAAATGCCACCCCGTATCTTTTGCATATAATGCTGGGTCATAATGTCTTATCTTGCTTGCCGTTGATATGCCAGCTTGGTCATGTCTCGCTTTTAATGCCAACATCGACTGTTCCAGCTGAACTAAATCATTTTTCATCGCGTTTAATGCGACATCTGTCATGAGAGACTGAAGTTTTTGAGGGTAGATATCCCACTCATTATGAGACAATTTATTTCGTAGTCGCACGAAAAGCTGCCAATCAATATCAGCTACAAGTAGTTTTGTCGCGTCAGATATGTTTTTACCGGTACAGCACTCACCAATAATTTGTAGCTGCCTTAAAAAGGACATTTTCCCGGATGTTACGTTGATATTGGCATTTCTTGCTCTTGCGATGGCTTCAAGTATGTTGGCTATTTTTAGCTGCTCACGTCCGTAGTTCGCGATCGCCTCAAGAAGCGGTAAGCAATGAGGGTCGCGATATACTTGCCTGATTTTCTGATCATGCGTTTGATAATGGCGCTGCATTTCGGGTGGTAACGTCTTTAGGTTATCATTATTGTTTTCAAGAATTTCCTGTAACTTTAAGCCAACGCGTATTTCTTGTTTTAGTACAGTGTCCATAATGCCAAGCAGCTCACGTAAAACTTCATTAATCAGATCGGTAGAAATCGGTAAGGACTGATCAACCAACATTCCTTCTGTGGTAATTTGATATTGCACTAAAAATTGCATATTACGCCATATGTTGGTTTCTTCTACACGCTCATTATCGGCGCAATAATTTCTATTGTACAGCGATGTAAACTGCCGCGATAAAAGTAGTGCTGTCCTAACCAGATTGTTTAAGGCACCTTTACGCTTGTCATTCGTTTCAATATTCCAGTACTTTTTTGTGTGGGCTAAAATTTGTTGAATCAGGCTTAAGCAGCGTCGATCATAGTCCCGTGTTTTTTCTCTACCGTCATCAATAAAACGGTCCCCTTCTTTGAACAGTTCAATATGAGCTTTTACAATATTTAGATGGCTTAAATTCATCACATCATTAATGGAGGGCGTTTGATGACGCTTTTTAGCCTCGAGCTTGTGTATTTCGTCAACAATTTCATCAGGTGTTCGCATAATTTTCAACTGCCTATGTAGCTAATAGAACCAGAGCGTATAGTACCATAAAACAAAAAGTAGGAAAGTAGTAGCCAAAGTAGGTGTCAAACCTAAGATGCATACAATCGCCTGCTGGATAATAGTGAGGATGAAATGATGGCGATAAATGCAGTCACAGCGCTGAGTGATACATAGATCGCGGGTCCTGCCACAAACTGCCAAGTGCCCACCAAGTATTGTGAGATTATGGGCGCTGTGCCACCAAAGATAGCCATGCTCAAGCTCCAAGGAATGGCGATGCCACTATACCTTCGGCTAGTTGGGAACAGTTGATTGAGGTAGTTGAATACTGGGGCAGAGGTCATGGTATTGAACAAGGCGTAGAGTGCTTGGGCGCAAAGCGCTGTACCAATCGTGTGCATCATGCCCAGAAAGAATATCACAGGAGCTGCTGTAGTCGCGCCTATCAAACCTAAAAGTAGCATTGTGCGACCACCAAAATGATCTGCGATTTTTCCCATCAGAGGAATGCCGAGTGCCACAAGCGCTTGGCCAAATGCGGCAATGAGTATGGCTTGGTGTGCCGAAAAATGTACCGTGTTAATTAAGAATGAGGTGAAATATATATTGCAAATATAGACGTAAATGCCAATAAACGCAGCGATTGTCGCTGTTTGTAACATGGCCATTTTATTGTTGTGCAAAAGGATTTTGATGGGAGCTTGGTTGCTTTGACTTTGTTGACCTAGGCTCAAAAATTCGGGGCTTTCGCTGATATGGCGTCGCAGGTAAATACCGACAAAACAGCTGAGTGCGCCAAACCAAAACGGCAGGCGCCATGCCCATGAAGGCATCCAATCATAAGAGACCAGAGACACCATCATCGCGCCTAGCACCATACCGGCAGCAGCAGCGGCAGCCACCCAGCTACCAGCCAAATTTTTGTTTTGTGGTTTAGCGTGTTCGATCAGAAATATAGCCGCGCCATTGAATTCACCTGAGGCAGCAAAACCCTGCATAATTCGGCACATGAGTAATAACAGTGGCGCATAAATACCGATTTCAGCGTAAGTCGGCAACAACCCAATAGCAACAGTGGCCAGGCCCATCAGCGCAATGGAAATCGTTAGCGCTTGTTTGCGACCAAATTTATCTCCTACATGGCCAAAAACCATTCCGCCTAGTGGACGTGCAATAAAGCCAGCAGCAAAGATGCCAAAGGTCAGGATAAGGGCATTCTTCGCATCAAACTGCGGGAAAAATAGTGCGCCAATTTTTGCCGCCATATACCCATAAATGCTGTATTCTGCCCATTCCAACAGGGTGCCGATGACACTGACAAAAATCAGTTTTGTATCTTTATTAAGCATGAGTTACGGACTTATGAATTGATATTTGAGCAGTGTACCTTATATATCGTCTTGGTAGAACAGCACAGCATGACAAGTGTTGCTGTAAAGGGCTATATTTTTTTCTTAATGCTGGTGTCCTCACTATTTTCCATGGCTTTTGAGGCTTTATGGCCGGCATGAAAATTTAAGCAATGACTCATTAAAATATTTCTTAAGTATGGTAGCTGGCTTTTTAATAGGGTTGATTTTAATTGTTCAGACAGTACCTGATATTTTTTTTCAGAAGTATCTGCTCCTTTGAAAACAGCTGCTGTTTTTATCAGGAATTCACGCTGTTCAGTATTTGATACCATACTTATCGCTGTTGATAATGAGTGAGTTACACAAAGAGAAAATTGCTGGTTGAAATCAATTTTCATTTCATGATTGAATGGCTGAAAGAATATGTTTTTGGCCTTGACCTGATCAAGACGTTTGGCTTTTGGTGATGTGTCGATGACAGCCTTGTTGGTTGGCGATAAGGTGTTTTTGTCAATTGTTCCTATAGTTTGACCGAAGTCATTAAATACATTGCACCCACCCCGTAAATTAAAGTACTCCTGGCCATAGGAAAAGCTGAGTATTTCTCCTGGTAAAATATCACGAAACGCTTGCAAGCAAAGAACAGGGAAACCTTGGTAAATAACAACACGAATTTGCAGATTGGCTGTGGCAACTTTATCAGCCATGTGGTCTTTATCGATGAGCTGTTTATGCATTTGCATCTGGTCTGGTGCGTGTTGAACAAAGCGTGATAGGTTGCCTACTTTGGCAGAATCTATGCTAGGAAGATTGTTGGGATTAATGAGTACTGAATGATATTCATGTTTGAAGCTAGGATCCACTGTTATACTGTAATCTGAAAACAAAGGGGTTTCGTTTTCACTAAGGCTGCCAGAGTAGCAGACGACAAGCTCACCCATTTTAATAGGTTTTGCATCATGAGCAAGAAATAAGCCGTGCCCCATTTTTTCTCCCATATTAACCACCACGAAACGATCGGTATAATGTGGGTCAAATAATTCAGCTTCTAGTTCTGACACTGTTTGTTTTGGAAATTTTTTATCTCCCCAGGCTTTTATAAGGTCACTACTGCTGACTCGAAGACTGGTGGTGTACTCCTCAAACCTATTTTCCTTGACGAACTGCTGAAGAGGAACGGAATGCGTGGGATTTTTAGCGATGAAGTCCTCTATAGAGGGGCTGCAACGGATATCAGCTGGTTTGGTGGAGTAGAATGCGTCTTTATCAGCAATATCAAGCGGATTTTTGTTGGCAGTCTCTAGTGCCGCTATTTTCGAAAAAAGTTCAGCCAGCTCATTAGCTTGTGCATTGGCATATTTAGCTGTGGTTTCTTTTTGCATGTTGTTCTCCGTAAATTTATGGCCTGATTCTAGTTAAACTGAGCGTTATTGTCAAATATTAACGTGGTGGCTTGGGAAAGAACGATTTTTCAATCTATTGCTTGAAGGCGGCGGGGCGGGCTGTGGTATCGTAGGGGGATACACGTGAATTATATCAACTAATAGAGAGTATGTTTTATGTATCAGACAGAGGTAAGGCTAATCCAGTCTAATGAGCTAATAAAACTAATAGCAGAGGCGGGCTAATTGTGGAAAAAGTCAAATATGTCAAATTTTTCTGATTCTATAAGCTGTTTCAGTTCACTGTGATCACTGTCCTACATCCTATTCTTTGGCATGTTGGCTAGCAAAGTTTAGGCAATCGTTTAAATTTTGGAATAATCGATCTTCAGTAATTAATCCCGGAATAATATCAATCCGCGTCATAAGGTCGTGAGGCTGTGATTGCAATTCAGTTATGAATACCGCGATCCCTTTCTTTTCTAGCGATCGTAGCGATTCTTCTAGAGTGTATAAGCCGGTTTGATCGATGTAAGGGACTTCTTTCATTCTGAAAATCACGTATTTCACATCGGGAATCTCTAGTAGCCGGTTTTGAAATTCATGGGTGAAGCCGAAAAACAATGGGCCATAAATGTGTTTGATATACACCTGTTTTTTCAATTCAGCTGGTAAGGTTGCCTCATCTGGCCATGCTTCATCTGTAATATCTTCGAGATGTTTGCCGTGTGTGCGTTCATCGTTAATAGCGCCCATTTTCTTCAT
>JBGSSQ010000143.1:0-4312 GCA_041736975.1 Gammaproteobacteria bacterium | reverse complement strand
CGCTTTGGCCAACTTTTCATCGACACTTAAACCTGATGATTCGATTTCTTGTAATAGTGATTTCAATTCATTGAGGCCTGATAGCTCATTGTCTGATATTGCACTATCTTCTGCAACCTCCACCTCATCCCCTAGCATTTTTGCTTCGATCTCCATATCATCGAGATTGTCTATTAATTCTTCTAATGCTTCTAGCGAGTTTTCTAGGCTTTCCACCTCTACTGGTACACTGTCTTCATCAAACGATGATGGCTCAATCAGCTCTGCCTCGTCTACTTCCTTTTCTTCTAGCTCTTTAAGTTCTCTAAGTGTTTCCTCTAATTCTCTTTCCATTACCGCTTCATATTCTTGATTAGCCTTCTTTCGCTCTTCCGCTTCCTGCGTTGCTTCCTTGGCTTCAATTGCCGCTTGCTTTTCTTCTTCTTGACGTTTTTGGATATACTCAGCGAGTTTAACTTCGTTTTCTTTTAACATGGCCTTAAGGAGTGTTACAGAAATTTTCTCTCTATTCGCCTTTTTTTTAACGACCTCTTCTTGCTGCTTGATTTCTTTTTCTTTGTTAGGCCCATCATGTGCTATGATTCTGTCGCGATTTAGGAACTGATCGGTGTTGCTGAGTTTTGCGTAGAAGAGATCTTTTAGGGCTTCTCGAGTGCGCGGGGCAAATTCTTCGTTACGAAATTTGAGCAAATCCTCCCTCGAAAGCTCTAGCTTGTGGACTTCTCTGGTATTTCCGCCTTTCTCTCGGCCTCGTCGATTACGCATGATTCACCTCCTTACTCAATAGACAAACTCCGAGCGGACTCATCTCCAGCTCGCTCACACATGTCATTTTGGACATTGCTCAACCAAGAAACAGACAATCCGACTCTGTTCTTTGAGTATAGCATATATGCGTAAAAGATACCATTTGATAAAGAGATAATGGCATTATATAATATCAAGCAAATCTTTAATATATAATTGTAGCGCTTTCAACCTTCGGCTGAAGTCGCTTAGGCTATCTAATAGAGAACAAGAAAGGGCTATTCTTCGAGACTCGTGGTCGTCTGGGTATCCAGGGGTTGAATTAGCTTTTCTTGAGCAGAGTTATGACTTCCTGTCTGATAAGCCAGCTCTAGCAGATTAAGCCTTTACTTTAGCGCTAGTTTGCCCTGATTTGTCGTTCGTAATTTTTTTTCCTGATGATGGGCTTTTACATCATCTAGGATATCCTTGAGTACCTCTGTCTCGCCCTTTAATATTAAATCAGCAACCGTATTCCCTTCCTTATTTTTGTAGTTGACAATGAATGAGTAGTCCAGTTCGAGTAGTAGGCCTTCGAAATTAGAGTAATCAATACTTCTGCTTAACGCTCGTTTGGTTAATACATGCAGAGGCGTGTCACCGTCTTTATTCACAGCTTTAAGTGACAAACCCACGTTATTAATCAACCACAATTTCACACCAATGCTATCATTGTAGCAAGCGTGATGAAGCACGGTATTGTTATGGTTATCACGCGCTTTAAAAGGCTCATCACCAAATTTTTTTCGCAGTAGGTGTAAGTAATTATGGTGCCTATTTTTAGCGGCAAGATGCACTATGGTTTCCCCAAGTTTGTTCGGTTGAAATAGAATGTCGGCTTCAGACGGGCCCTGAGCAATAGATTTATGACGTTGTAACTTAGCAAATAGAGAGAATTTAGTCTTTTTAGGGGCGATTAGTTCACTAGGTGCAAAATACTTATGGTACAGCTGCATGGTGATGGGTAATACTCCACACTCCGCACTTCGATGGAGCAGATTATTGCCCGAGTTATCCGTCATTTTGGGATCTAATTTATCGGGGTAGCGTTGAAGTAACTCTTCCACGAGTGCGATATTATGCTGGCAAATGGCAAGATGCAGTACAGTTTCGCCATTTTCGAAGACATTACTTTCAAAGCGTTCTTCGACTGAGCCCCAGGGCGCTTTTTCATTTAGGGCACAGAGTGCCATCTCGATATTGCCGCTGCTGATGGCGCTGCTAAAATACTTCTTTTTTTCGTAAGGACTGAACGTGGGAATATCAAAATTGGCTTCTTTAGCCGTGGCTTCATAGACCGCTTTATTTCCTTGCGCAATGGCATTAATGATCACGGACTGATAACAACTCTCATAAAAGGGTTTACAGAGGCCCAATGCCATTAAGTCCGAATAGATTTCCCATTGACCACATCTGGCAGCGAGAAGCACTAAAGAGTGATCTAACTTATAAGGCACACCCAACTTGATCAGCCAATGCATCATTTTTCTCTGACCGTGCATGACGGCGGTATGGAGTAAAGTGGTGCAATCACCACTGTCATCTTGCACAATTTGCTTTAAATCAAATCGATACTCTTGTGCTAAGCGCTCTAGCATAGCGATTCTTCCGCCGGTGGCGGCAATGATTGGTAAACGATCAAAAACCGCCACCCCCCGATAGTAGTCTTGCGGATATTTTTTTATCCAGGCTAACACTCTGTCTTGTTGGTCGCCTAAGACATAAAAATCAACAACACCTAAATATTCGTCATCTCTTAAGTCGGGTATAACATCGCCATAAACCTCAAGCAGCTGCTCTTCTTCACCTAATAGCGCAGCGAATTGCCAAGGCTCTACCGTTTGAGTAAGTTGATTAGCGAGTCCTCTACCACCGGAGATTAATAGGCTATACAAGCGTCGATAGTCAAACTTAAAGCGCCCAAAATCCGGGTGATCGAACACATATTCGGGTATTGTGGGGAAGTTTCGGACTCGCTGTTCCCACACATCCTGACGTTGATAAATGCTGCGAAGGGCCCTGGAGCTGAGTTGCAAAGCGCATAAATCCCGATCACTGAGGTGTGGGGCAATTAAGGCGGCATGAAGAGCTGGAGGAAGGCTAAGCAGGGTTTCTTTTTGCATATTTAAACCAGATATGTGATTGATGTTGACGGTAATTTAGCACTTTTAGCCACAAATTGCAATCATTGTTAGGTCTCCTGTCTGAAGCAGGTCATTTGTGAGCCGAGACGATTCCCAAAATCCAATAACTCTCTGCAGCTTTAAGCCGTTATTTAGATCTTAGTCTTATCTTTTTCTGTGAATAGTTGCCATCTTACGTGCCATTACGTGCGTTTTAACCTACCAGCTCTAGTGAATATATCCTACGAGCCCGTATATTGACGGTTTTACCTGAGGTGTTTACTGTTGCGGGCATTGAAGGAAGCAGTGGGCGCCTAGGCGTGAATACTGCAGAATAAACTTGCGAGAAGGGATTTTCGATGTCAAACGAACAGGGTTACTGGCAATCAGTGCTTGCAGAAGTATTGAACAAAGGTCAGCCAGAGTACACGTTTCTTTATACTAGCTTAGGGCCAGCCGAGCGCGAAGAAGCTGGTTATAAAGCCATTCCTGAGAATCGGCAACCGAAGAGAGATCGCATTGTGCTTGAAGGTGAGTTTGAAGGCATCTATTTAACGCCGCGTGAAGGTGATTGTTTGCGTGCGCTTGTAGGAGGGCGAACATTAAAAGCGGTTGCCCGCGATCTTGACTTGTCTCACCGTACTGTTGAGTTCTATCTTAAAAACCTCAAGGCTAAGTTTGGGTGTGCTTCTAAGGGAGCGTTGCTGGAGCTAATCGCAAGTACGGAACTTTTGTCTGTGCTCGGTGATGAGTCATGACGAAAGGATTCTAAAAATCATTATTGACATTTGATTCTCACTGCGTGACAATCGACCGCTTAACTTTGGAGGGGTTCCCGAGTGGTTAAAGGGACCAGACTGTAAATCTGGCGGCTCTGCCTTCGTAGGTTCAAATCCTACCCCCGCCACCATTACAAGCTATTCAGCGTAGTAGGAATAGTTAAAAGTGCATTGCTTAAGTAGTGTGCGATGTTCCAGAGTCGACAATGCGGGTGTAGTTCAATGGTAGAACTCCAGCCTTCCAAGCTGATAGCGTGGGTTCGATTCCCATCACCCGCTCCAAATGGTAAGCACTGACGGCGGGCTATTGCCCACATAGCTCAGTGGTAGAGCACTTCCTTGGTAAGGAAGAGGTCACCGGTTCAATCCCGGTTGTGGGCTCCACAAAGTTGCGTTGTCATGTCTGAGGGTGGATTTGCCGCTTGTGGCGTTTAAATTTTTTATTTTTTTATAGATTGAGGAGAAAATCAGATGGGTAAAGAGACATTTGAACGGACCCTTCCCCACGTAAACGTGGGAACCATTGGTCACGTCGATCATGGCAAAACCACATTGACAGCAGCCATCACCAAGTGTTTGGCTGATATTGGTCAAGCGGATTTTACATCGTACGATAATATCGAC
>JBGSSQ010000123.1:0-2239 GCA_041736975.1 Gammaproteobacteria bacterium | reverse complement strand
GCCGCTTCTTATCCCGACTGTTCATTAGACTATTTGTTTGTAGGTGTTGTCGAGCGATTTTCAGGCGGCGCTTTTTCGGGGGTTGCGCTATTATTTCGTGATTTCCAGCCTTGAACATGTGATGTCATTTTCTGGAATACTGCTTCAGGCCCCCTGTGTCAGCGTAGTTGTCGCCTCCTTTGAATTACCTTTGGGGGTCAACTGGAGATGATATATGGAAAGATTTTCAATCGAAAAGCGTGAGGCGATTGTCGCCAAAGCACTATGCCGTAAGAATAAAACATTACGTGAAGTAGCTGAAGCCAACGGTGTCGGATTCTCAACACTACAAAAGTGGCTAAAACTGTCTCGCGAAGGCAAGCCCAACCACTCTAATAAACCTCTTTCGCATCAGCTAACGCGAGCTGAGCGGTTCCGGTTACTCTGTGAAGCTGAATCACTTGATGAAAAAGCTCTCGGGACTTTTTGTAGAAAAAATGGTATATTTAGCCATCAACTTCAACAATGGAGAAGTGAATTTATGAGCAATGATAATCAAGATAAAAATCAGTCGCGCGATGCTGAACTTAAAAAACTCAAGGCTGAAATTAAGCT
This sequence comes from Gammaproteobacteria bacterium, assembly GCA_041736975.1. Lineage (GTDB taxonomy): Bacteria > Pseudomonadota > Gammaproteobacteria > JAIEPX01 > JAIEPX01 > JAIEPX01. The sequence continues at coordinate 1,645 of JBGSSQ010000123.1, read as the reverse complement.
TCTGAAAAAGGAGCTAAATCGTAAGGATAGAGCCCTTGCCGAAACCTCAGCGCTATTGATACTCAAAAAAAAAGCGAACTTGATTTGGGGGAAGGACGAGGACGATTAATAACGCAATCTGTTCGCATACGCACTATTGAGTTAGTCAGCGAGGCCTGTAACGGAGGCGCACGCAAACGTTGCGCCTGCGAGCTTCTAGGCATCTCAATGCGCACGTTGGAGCGCTGGGAGCAGGAAAATGGTTTGCTTGATAGGCGAAAAGATGCCAAAAAGATTATAGCCAATAAATTAACGACTGAGGAACGTGAAGCGATATTAGCGATTGCAAATAGCAAAGAATACTGTGATTTACCTGCCTGTAAAATAGTGCCGATGCTAGCAGATAAAGGCTTGTATATAGCATCGGAATCAAGTTTTTATAGGGTACTACGAGAAGAGAAACAACTAACGCATAGACAGTTATCAAGGCCCGCAAAGCACCGTCGTCCGCGTCCTTATATTGCCACTGGACCTAATCAAGTATGGTCTTGGGATATCACGTATTTGCCATCGCAAGTTCGAGGAATGCACTATTATTTGTATATGATTATGGATATTTTTAGTCGAAAAATAATTGCGTGGAGCATCCATGATGTCGAGTCTTCGGACTATGCTGCTCACTTGGTGAAACAAGCCTGTATTGATGAAAATATTGATCAAAATCAATTAGTATTGCACTCAGATAATGGCGCGCCGATGAAAGGTGCAACAATGTTAGCAATGCTAGAAACACTGGGTGTTGTACCATCGTTTAGTCGACCATCGGTGAGTGATGACAACCCCTATTCAGAAGCGCTGTTTAAAACGTTAAAGTATCACCCTACGTTCCCGCTGATTGAGAAATTTAGCACGATAGAATTTGCAAGATGCTGGTGTGAAAAATTTGCTGCTTGGTATAATACGCAACACTTGCACAGCAAGTTGAAATTTATAACCCCAGAGCAGCGGCACACCGGAGATGACGCTGAAATCATGGTGAATAGACATCGCGTCTACCAGGAGGCTAAAAAGGGGCATCCAGAGCGTTGGTCACGTGATACGCGCAACTGGACTTTACCTGCTTGTGTGTTGCTAAATCAGAATAGAAAACTCAGAGACACTGATATAGGCTGGGCTGAGGAAAGTAGGTTAGCTGCTTAATGAAAAAGGCGACATCTTTGTTGACAAACACCGGTAGCGGGGGCGGCCCATGCCCTAACTGACCGATTAATGCTCTGATGCTACTCACCCGTTCAAATATTTCTTTCCCACCACCCAGTTTTATCAATAATCCTCGTGCATGACGCACCACTATGCCTGGCAAATTAATAAGATGAAAGCGTAACCCTTTTAAACTTTTTGTTTTTAGTTTCTCTGGTAATACGAGTTGCTTCATTAGACTGTTCAAATTATAAGCCAACACCATAATTTGCCACCACGCCGCGTTCGCACCAAAATACTGTGAAGGGAATTGCCCACCCGCTAATTCACTTTTTTCAACAGAGTGTACTTTTTCGCTTGCGCCACATCGTTCTCGATGCCAATTAATAAGCTCATTGCCACCTATTTTTCGGTTGGTCACAATGCTAAATAATTTGTATTTTCCGCTTTTCATTTCAACTGTAGG
>JBGSSQ010000115.1:0-4283 GCA_041736975.1 Gammaproteobacteria bacterium | reverse complement strand
CAAATCGATGTGTTGAGTTATGGTGCTGAAAAGCCAATGGCAGCTGGTAAAGAAGATACATCATATCGTTGCAATCGCCGCGCCGATATTGTGTTTATTAAATAGGGGTTATTTTAATGACGATGAGTAAATGGGTGATTTCTGCTGGCTTGGTGTTGCTTCTGAGTCCAGTGATGGGGTTTGCAGTTGCCCCTGTGGAAGATTATAGCGAGCCGGCAGCTGGCTCTTCAGAGGAAGGCATATCGCTTTCTAGACCAGCGTATCACGGTACTCAGTCACTATCGATTCCTGAACGTTTGCAGAGGCTTGAGGCTAAAGTCGATAATTTATCTCAAGCCAATGCAACTTCTAGGGTTGAGGAATTGCAACAGACTGTGCAAGAGCTTCGTGGCGAATTGGAAAAACAGACACATGAATTAGAGGTGCTATCGGCCAATCAGAAGTCTTTTTACCAAGATCTTAACAGCCGTATTGCACAACAGGGGGCTCAGCCGAGTCAACCAACACAAGCAACTCAACCAATGCCGCAGGCTGTTGCTGAAACACCTGAGGCTGATACAGTTCCAGTGCCTCAACCTAAGTTAACAGGGGCGAGTGAGAAATTATCTGCACCGCCAACTACAGCGGCGTTAGATTCCACAGTTTCAGCAGCGGCCACTAAGATTGCTGGCGGTGAGCAGGGGCTTTATCAGCAGGGTTTTGCATTATTCAAAAGTAAGCAATACGATCGTGCGCTAACGCAGTTCACGGACTATGTCACACAGTATCCTAAAGGGACTTATGTGGTGAATGCTCATTTTTGGATGGGGGAAATTAATTATTTGCGTGGTAAACACAGCGCAGCAAAAAAATCCTTTGAAATTGTTGCCAAGAGTTCCCCCAAAAGTCCTAAGGTTCCTGATGCGCTACTGAAGTTAGCTATTATTGCCGGTGATATGGGGCAAAGGCAAAAAGCAGAGGCCATGTTAGGACAAATTCAAAAGCAATACCCGGGAAGTACGGCAGCGCGGCTAGCGATGATTCGTGCTCAGGAGTTGCGTCTTAGCGCTCATTAAGGTTTTTGTAACGCATGCCAAGGTTACGTATTACCGAGATTTTTCATTCATTGCAAGGTGAGACAAGGACAGTCGGGTTGCCGACTGTCTTTGTTCGTTTAACAGGCTGTCCTCTTCGTTGTCAATATTGTGACACCGCCTATGCTTTTAGCGGTGGTTCTTACCAGAGTGTTGCTGAAATTGTAGAGCAAGTGGGGCAGTATCAGGCCCGTTATGTGACGGTGACGGGAGGCGAACCACTGGCACAGAAAGACTGTCATATTCTTTTAACTGAGCTATGTAATGCGGGGTATGAGGTTTCCTTAGAAACCAGCGGCCATATTGCCCTTGATGGTGTTGATCACCGCGTAGTGAAGGTCATGGACATTAAAACGCCAGGCTCTAATGAATGTGAGCGAAATCATTGGCAAAATCTTAATTACCTACAAGCACATGACCAGATTAAATTTGTGATCTGTCACCGTGAAGATTATGATTGGGCAAAACAAATGCTATCAGAACATCAACTTGATCAATGCTGTGATGTTTTATTTTCACCCAGTTATGGTCAGCAGTCTTATCATGAATTGGCAGATTGGATATTAGCTGATCGTTTGCCTGTACGATTTCAAATACAGCTGCATAAAGTGGTGTGGGGTGATTGTCCAGGTAAATAAACGCTTTATAACATTTGTTCTGCTATTAATGGTTATAAGGCTGTTGGTTATTTATTTTTTCTGGGTCACTTCGCTGCGCTCGTGATGACGGAAGGGTGGGGCTCTCTGTGGCAAGATCAATAAAGGAGGCGTGATGAAGAAAGGGGTATTATTTAGTTTTTTTGTGTTGTCTGTTGAAGCAACGACTGTGTTAGCCAGTTCGCAGGAGGATTTGCAGCGGCAAATTCTGCCTTTGCTAGAGCAGCAGTTGCCGCGAGCGGCTGTGGGTATTGCTGTCGCTGATGCAAAAACAGGTCATATTATTTATGAGCATAATGCCTTCCAAGCATTCAACCCAGCTAGTTGCGCCAAGTTATTCTCTACCTCTGCAGCTCTGTACGCATTGGGGCCTGAATATCGATTCAAAACTGAAGTGATATATGACAAAACTAAACTATTGAATGGAACACTAACAGGAGATTCCTATATAAAATTTTCAGGTGATCCCACCTTGTCTGTGAATAAGTTAAAAAAACTGGTTGAACAATTACGACAATCGGGTGTAAAGCATATTACAGGACATTTGAAAATCGACAACACCACATTTGAAGCGCCTTGGTATGCTCCTGGTTGGGGGCAAGATGATTTAAGCTGGTATTTTGCTGCACCCATTACCAGTATTATCCTTAATCAAAATACTGTAGGCGTTAACATTACTCCCAATCCAACATTAAATAAACCAGCATCATTGAGTCTTGCAGAGGGCCCCTTAAAACCCTTTTTTCACTTGGATTATAATGTGAATACGGTGACCTATGATCAAGCTATGAATGCTTGCGATATTAGAGTAGATAACAATGCTGCTCGTGATATTACTATCAAAGGATGTTGGCCTTCAGAAAACAGATCAAAGCTATTGAATGTTGCTGTTAAAGATCCTGATGCATTGACTATGATGTTATTGTCAAAATTGCTAAAAGAAGAAAATATCCAGCTAGATGGTGACGTTGCTATTGGGCCTGCTCCTGAAAAAATGAAGCCCATCTTCACGCTGGAATCGTTACCTTTGCAAACCCTAGTCACAACTATTCTCAAAGATTCAAATAATGTTTATGCTGAGTCAATTACTAAAACACTGGGGCATCATGTTTATCATCATGGTACTTTTTTAGACGGAAGTCGTGCGATCAAATCTATTTTAAAAGCAAAGATGGATATCGATTTTTCTCACGCAGTGCTAGTTGATGGTTCCGGGCTGTCACATTATGATTTGGTTACCCCGCGACAAATAGTGCGCTTGCTGCATGTTATGGCTAACGACAGCAAGCTAGCCACTATATTCACTAAAGCCTTGCCCGAGTCAGCCACCGATGGAACCTTGAAAGTGCGGATGCAGTCACCCGATTTGGCGCATCATATCCATGCAAAAACAGGCAGTTTTAAAGGGGTTTCCACTTTGTCGGGTTATATGACTACTAAAAACAACCACCCCATTATTTTTTCAATATTAATTAATCATGTTGTGGGAGACCTGGACGCTCCACGTGCTTTGCAGTCGCAAATCGCTGCTGTGCTTTATCAATTATGATATGAGAGATCTCCAATACTTATGACTAATGTTTTAGCTGCTTACTTTGGTTTGTTTGATCATGGGGATTTTCCTCAGCGCTGTCCCTAGGGTTCTTATGGCCCTGCTGTTTTTTAGTCATTTTCTTCTTAGCAGTGGGTGTGCCTAGTTCATCGATCTCAGAGGAGCTTGCTAGGATGTTGTTTTCTGGATTTTTTGGTGAGGCGTCAAGGTGTCTATTGTCATTGAACGGTACTTGAGACTGTAGTTCACTTGGCTCAATGACGGGGTTAAAGAATTTCATTGGTTTTATTATTGTTACTGGGGGCTTAATTATTGCCTTTAAGTATTTTTCAATGCTTTTGAAATCTGCAACCTTTATTGCATTGCTGGCTTGTTGGTATTGTTGACGCATTTTTTTAGCAATAGCTAGCGGGGTTTCGCCCATGCTGTTTTCTGCTGCCAAGGATAAGCCCTGAGCGACTAAAAACTGTATTGTTTCAAGGCTACCGCTTGCTGCAGCCACGTGTAATGGTGTTGATTTTTTGTTATCAATAATCCCGTGCAAAGGGACCTTGTGTTCCGCTAATAGTGCCATCATGCCAACTTGCCCCATAGCGGCGGCATAAAACCAGCCATTTTGATTCATTTTATTATTAGCGTTTTTATCTGCACCCTCTTCTATCAAAAAGACAAACATGTGGCTCAAACCAAGTTTACAGGCGATATGTATAGGTAGAATGCCTGAACCTCCAGGGCTCTCTAGGCTTTGACCAAGATTTTTAATTGCCACAATAGCGTTTTTGGCACTTTTAATGACTGCATGGTGAAGGGGAAGGATTTTTATTTTCTCAAGGGTAAATAACGCTAAATTCATTTTTTTTTCTTTTACCAAGTAGGTAATCATTTCCGCTTGGTTGCCTCGTGCCGCATGGTGTAGGCAAGTTAGACCTTTTTTGTCAGTATCACTCAAGTCCCCGTGGTTATTAGCAAGAAGCCAGTCGAGCACCGCAATCTGCCCACCTA
>JBGSSQ010000082.1:0-3326 GCA_041736975.1 Gammaproteobacteria bacterium | reverse complement strand
TGACAAAAGCGGTTGTCAACAGCGCTCTCCAAAACACACAAAGTGGTATACGCGAGAAAGATGAAGACCAAATTGCCGATTTACATCGCTTATATGAGCTCGAAAAGCAGCGTATTGAGACAATATCACAATCTCAACTCTGCACACAGTCGGAGGATAAGACCACACATTCTCAGCTGCAAAAAACTACACAAAAAGCAAAAAAGCGGGAAAGCAATGATGTTTATCCTCGCGCGCTTGCTAAACTGCACTTTCTCATAAAAAAACAGCCGCCAAATCGAGAGAAAAGCCAAACCACTTTACAGGGCATTAAATCCCAAGAACATGATTTGGTAAAATCTATTCTTGAGACACAGGATCCCGCTCAGGCAACACCAGCTGTAAACAAAGTAACAAAACAACGCTTGCAGATGTTTATTGAAAATGTACGGGACGTAGAATTTAAGGCTCAGGTGCGAATGCAAATAGTAAATGACGCCATATTCATTGGAAATACAGTTTAAAAGGAGAGTAATTATGGCAGGGAAAACAAATGAGTCCAATGAAGGAGAGGCAGCAGGCTCAATCGTCAAGGAGAGTTTAGTCTCTCTAATGAATCTCTCTACTGAAGAGCTGCAAAATAAGGCCTCGCACATTTTAGCAGCCCTTGAAGCAGGAACACAACAGCAAATACATCAAGAAAAACGACGTGTAATTTTAGAGAGCATGCTGATGCAAGCCTACACAATTAAAGCCTTTAGAGCTCATATTATGAACCCTAATAAGGTCACGTCACGTGAGAAAGTGCTCGCCTTTGTACTCGAGCAAGTTAATATAGCCGGCACTTTATATCCAGACTATATTAATTTCGTATCCCCTAAGGCAGGCACATCTGCCAAAAATACGCTTGACTACTGCTTATCCGAAGTACTCTCCAAGTGCACCACAAAGGAAGTACTACCCAACGGCATCCATCAATTAAAATTTACCCAGTCCAACATTTTTACTGAGTGTACCAGCCTTGCTCATCAACTCACTGTTATACACCGCGGCGCAAAAGCATCCCTCAAAATAAAAGATATTGCTTTGTATACTGTTTTCAGTAAGTACGCCGTACAACTCGAAAATCTGGTTGGGACCTTGCAATTCTTTAGTAGCCGGTATGTGCTTGAAGCTAATTTAATACCTGCCCCAGAACCACCTGACTTCAAAACGAAGCTAGCACATCAAATTAGCGAATTTTCTGAACAAATCTTTCATCGCCCCAAAGAGACTAAAACAGTCCCTGAGATAAAAGGCATGGCGGCAAGAGAACTCACTTCAGAACTGAAACTGTCACAATCCGCTTCTAGAGAAGCTCAAAAAACGGCTGTGGAACTACTTGAAGAACTCCAGAACCGTCAAGCTACCGATATGGAGAGACGGCAAGTTTATAGACATTTAGGACAAATCAAAACGCAAACTGACGGTGTCAAGCGCACTCTTGCTGACGTACTACCCGTTAAAACACAAGCCATGCCTAGAGTAACAAACGAAATAAATGCACGGCCCCAAGCAAGGCTAACAACAGAACGCAACCGCCTTTTCACAGCCGCCACTGGCCCCAGTCGATTGGAACAGTTAGACACAATTTTTGCCGATGAAGCCCAGCAAAACAAGGAAGCTGGAATTTTTTAAATCATTATTTATTTTATTGCGATTTTACTCAAACATATTGCTAAATTAATATGCCACTGATAGAATACGCCGTTTCTGTATACAGTAATGTATACCAGTGAAACGATGGTAACACATTTCGTGTTAGCGTCGAGATTATTAAACCGTGATAAGGGGAATGTTATGTTATATAGAGGTCTAATTGCAGTTAGCTCATTGATCTTGGCTCTTAGCCTCACTGGCTGTGGCGAACGTGATCAGGCTAAAGAAGATACTGATGAAATGGTATCAACTTCAACTGAAACAACAACAACCAGCGAGACAACGGCTCCTTCTGAAGCTCCTGCAGCTCCTGAAGTGAAAAAAGAAGAAACCGCTACGCCTGCACCTGAAGCAACTACTCCAGAAGCCCCAAAAGCTGAAGAACCAGCTGCTGCTCCTGCTGCTGCTGAAGAAGCACCTGCTCAAAGCAATCAATAATACCTAGTATTACTACTTTGCAGTAGAGATAAACCCGCTCTTGAGAAATCAAGAGCGGGTTTTTTTATCCCCCAAAATAGCCAAGAAAACATCAGCAAATCAACTCCAACTTATTCGTCAACATCAACAATCTTACGATGCCAAATCGTTTGATCGGACCTATCTTCAACCTCAATCCCAATATGATGCAGACTGTCACGAAGCTGATCTGCTCGCGCCCAATTTTTTTCAGCACGAGCTGTAGTACGCTCTGCAATTAACCCCTGTATTTTTTCACGTTCCTCCATAGAAACACCCGCTTGTAAGAAGGCTAGAGGATCTCGTTGCAATATTCCTAAAACACCGCCTAAGCGTTTCACTTGGGTAGCAAGGCTTGCTGCCAGATCACGTTTGCCCTGTTTTTGAAGGCGATTAACTTCACGTGCCATATCGAAAAGCACCGCCATGGCTTCAGGGGTATTAAAATCATCATTCATAGCAGCGATAAAACGAGTTCCATAATCGTTATCGACGGGTTCAGCTGATACTGGTAGGTCACGTAAACATAAATAAAATCGCTGTAGTGCCAATTCTGCGCTCGCTAAATTCTCCGTAGAATAACTAATAGGACTACGGTAATGGCTTGCCAACATAAAATAGCGCACAACCTCTGGATCATAGATCTCCAGTATTTCACGTATAGTAAAAAAATTGCCCAGTGATTTTGACATTTTCTCGTGATTGACTTGCACAAAGCCCACATGCATCCAGGTGTTTACCATCTTACAACCATTAGCCCCCTCGGACTGTGCAATTTCATTTTGATGGTGCGGAAACAGTAAATCTAGGCCCCCGCCATGAAGATCAAAGTGCGTACCTAATGTTTCAGTCGACATCGCTGAACACTCAATGTGCCAACCTGGCCGCCCGCTTCCCCAGGGAGAATGCCAGCTTGGCTCCTGCGGTTTTGCTAATTTCCACAGGACAAAATCTAGCGGATCGCGCTTTGTTTCTGAAACATCCACACGATGCCCTGCTTGTAATTTTGTCATGTCCTGATGAGCTAATTCACCATAGGCAGGGAATTGATTGACGGCGTAATAGACATCACCGTTCTCTGCCACATAAGCATAATCTTGTTTAATTAACGATTCTATCATATTGATAATACTGGGAATATGCTGAGTCGCCCTAGGCTCTAGATCTGGATGTATCACACCTAAAGCCGCTTC
>JBGSSQ010000076.1:0-2654 GCA_041736975.1 Gammaproteobacteria bacterium | reverse complement strand
TAAAGCCTCGCTTAACATCTTCCAAAATCACTTTGCGTTTACGCTCCTTAGCGCTCATAATCAGCTTGTCCTCCATTGATCCGTAACCTCTGTTTGTTTCGAAGCTACATAGTTTACCTCTTTGGGGGACATTTTTATTTTGGCTTCAAGGAGACATTATCAATTTGGTGCCACAGTCTGAAGTATTTGAGTAATTGCAATTAAATTAAAAACACGTATTGAAATTATCAAAATAATTGACACAATACCTCTCATGACTAGACCACTACGAATTGAATTTAGTAATGCTTGGTACCACGTAATGAATCGTGGTCGCCGGCGTGAAAATGTTTTTTATTCTGATGAAGATAGGAGAACATTCTTATCTTTACTCAGTGATTTGCATGATAAATTTCACGTGAAAATTCACGCCTATTGTCTGATGGGTAATCATTACCACCTATTATTGAATACGCCACTGCCCAATTTATCGCGAGCAATACGCCATCTAGGCGGTGTTTACACGCAAGAGTTTAATCGCGCACATAGAAAAGAAGGAGCCTTATTTCGAGGGCGTTATAGATCAAAATTGATTGATTCAGACGAGTATCTTACACAATTAAGTCGTTATATTCATCTTAATCCAGTTGACGCAGGGATTGTTCACGCTCCTGAAAACTACGAATGGTCCACTATCGTGCATTCTTATCGGAAGCAGACAAGCCGAATTGGCTTTTCTGTAATGATACTTTGGCGTATTTCCCTAGTCGACCTGGCATCACTGCGATAGAGCGTTATCAAAGATACGTAAATAAGGGGGTTGATAATAAATTATTGAAAAAAATTACTGGCATTAAAAGTCCTGCCATTCTCGGGTCTGATGATTTCATTAAAGCTATTTCATCAAAAATCAACCAAGCTGATACGCAAGAGATACCCGATCACAAACCGATTGCTAAAATCATTCAGCCCTCTTTAGCCAAAATTCAAAATAAAACGGCCCATTATTTTCAAGTCCCTAACGAAGAGATAAATAACTCAAAACAGTATATCGGAAATTTTCCAAGGAAAGTTGCCATTTATATGTCTTGTAAATATACCAGCCAATCACACCAAGCAATAGCAAATTACTTTGGTAACACTAACCGATATGGTGTCACTCGAGTATATCATGAGCTAAACTCCGAGCTAGCTAAAAATTCTGAGTTGGCCAATATTTTTATAGAGATAGAATCTGCATTTTTTTTAGAAGGATTCGAACATAAGGACTAGTGAAAATCTAATTACTCAATTACTTCAGACTTGACCCCATAACCCCATAACCCTAACCCTAGAACATGACCAAGAACAGTAATGCCTCAATAGGAGCAGACCTCAACCGCAACTATGATTCCTGGTGGTGCGAACTCTGTTTCAGTTGACTCGTCTTAAGGCTGACCTTATACGCTTTCATCAGATTGTGGCTGATATTTATCAAGCCCACGTAACATAAGGTGATGTGCTGAACCAGGTTTATTGATGGACAAGCTTAAACCATGGTTCAGAAGAGAATAACTCAATATTTTTAGTGATATTCTCATCACTCAACACCCAGAACATAATCTTTTTTTGATTTTGCTCTGCTCTCACTGGCGGTGATTCACCGAGTGACCAATTATAAGGGCTTAATTCTAAAGTATATCGATCAATACGTGTATTTAGCCACCATTCAATTTGTTTAGATTGAATTGTGTATGGCACTTTCTGCCAAATGCTTAGGTAGGGGCTGATATCGTCGACCATTTCACAAATTGCATCCATATATCCCAAATAGGCGTCTATTGCTGATATTTCAGGCATGACCGTAATAGTTTGACCAGCCAATAATGATTCGGCGGCAGGTTGCTGCCAATTCTTCTATTGTTTTGTCAATCCACAAGTGCAATTTCCAGCCATTTATTCGTTTACGAATTGCTTTTGCCGCATTATTGCTAATCGCAATATTAAAACCTGTGAAGTAAAGCCCATCTCTGGCCTTAACTTTCCGAGCACGGAATGTGTACCCGAGAAAATCAAAACTTTCAAAGTCGTGACTTCTCGGTCAATCGCCATCCTTGCAATAGACAATTTTAGTTTTCTGCGGATGTAGTTCCAGTCCACACTCCAAAAGTCGATCCGATATCGCTTGTTTTAGCTTTATCGCTGCCTCTAAAAACTTCATCACTACTACGAATTACTCCACCTCTGTGCTGTGCATTGGTACTCTCATTACCTTGGGATCTCACTTGAATTTCTCCCTTAACATAACAGCGACAGTTTCTCACGTTCCGCATAAGAGCCTGAATTAAGTTCACGCCACCTTTGTACCCGATTGCCACTCAGTCAGTAAACAGGTTGCTTCTGAGTTTGTCCTGATGCAGCAGACCTTGCTTCAGTTTTGACATCAACTAAATGATTTCGACAGGTCAGCAGTGGTTCACTTGCGTTCGTCTCCTTAATCCATACCTGACGAGCTCAAGGCTTGCCTTTTCCTAAAGCTCACTACAATGGCTCTTTACCAATGCAGCTTAAGGTGGTTTGAAGGCCGCTCCTGTAAGCCGACTTCGAGGGATCCTATCCCTCATCTCTTATGCAGCACAGCTGGGAGGGTTAACTATCCAGCTTTCGTGACACACATCCACTTCATACACTTTTGC
>JBGSSQ010000041.1:0-3682 GCA_041736975.1 Gammaproteobacteria bacterium | reverse complement strand
CATCTCGACCAGTATCTAACATAATCTGTTAGATACTGGAGGAATTTAACAATGCAATCACTCAGGCAATCTTGTAAAGGTGAGATCTTTGACTATGGCATGTTGATGTCTCACCTTAAGCATTTAAAAGCTCCGCACAGGAAAATAACCGAGTTGCTCAAATCCGGTGATATCATTCGCATCAAAAAAGGTCTTTATATCTTTGGAGTGAAAGATCGACAGGCGCCCATCCACCTCGGATTATTAGCTAATTTAATATACGGCCCCTCTTATGTTTCACAAGAGTATGCATTATATTGGTACGGCATGATCCCAGAACGCGTCGATATGATTACCAGCATAACCAATCGACGTAATAAATCATTTAATACGCCAGTGGGTGTATTTCGCTATACTTATCTCAATACTGAACGATTCACCGTCGGTATCGATTGGAAACCAATTGATCAAGGCCAACACTTTTTAATGGCATCACCCGAAAAAGCGTTGGCGGATACTCTCGCACCTTGTACAGATATTACGACCAGAAATGCGATGCGATTACATTTAATTGAAAACCTTCGTATTGATGAGGATAGCCTACGTGAGCTAAATATGAATAAAATTACGGTAATAACCCAAGCTTATGCCAAACCTGTGATACGATTGCTTGAGCAAACAATAAGGGAGGGGCTATAAATGGATCAAGTCATTATCGATATGATCAATCAATATCAATGTCAAACAGACGATGACTATGAAAATGCGTTAAAAGAAATTCTTCAGCAAGTTGCCTTATTGGGTCTTTGGCGCGCTAAGTTTTTTGAACACACAGCATTTTATGGCGGCACTGCGCTTCGCATATTATATCACCTCGATAGATTTAGCGAAGATCTAGATTTTTCACTACTCAAGCCCAATCGAAATTTTAAGCTCGATGCTTATTTTGAAGCTGTTACGACAGAGATAAACGCTTTTGGTTTTGATGTAAGTATCAGCGAAAAGAAGAAAACGCTAGATTCACCTATAAAATCAGCATTTTTAAAGGCGAACACCCAGGAACACCTATTATTGATTAAGGCACCTGAAGCGGTACAAGATCGATGTCATGGTCGTGCTGAATTAAAAATTAAATTTGAAATTGATACCAATCCACCTGAAAAATTTGATACTGAAACCATTCAGCTATTAAACCCTATACCACACGGAGTCAGAACGTATACACTACCCGGTCTTTTCGCTGGAAAAGTTTCAGCGGTCTTATGCCGCCAATGGCAGAATCGCGTAAAAGGGCGCGATTGGTATGATTTTCTATGGTTTATCCAACGCGCCACACCACTGAGTCTAATGCACCTTGAGCAGCGATTAAAGGCATCTGGCTTCTGCGAGAACAAAGAAAAATTAACATCAGAAAAAACAAAGATCCTGCTGAGAGAAAAAACGGCACAGCTAGACATTAATAAAGCCAAAGAAGATATTATCAAGTTCATTAAGAACCCCTCTAGATTAGAAGGTTGGTCACAAGAGGTATTTTTAACAGCAATAGATCAGATTCAATTTGAATAGGAGTGGGGTGCAGTAGTGTCATTACCAAGGGAAACTGTCGGGCTAATTTGCAGTAGCCGTCTGCTTGACTAGTATCAGCACTAATAGGTTTTTTGGCTGAATCAGCCAAGCTCCATTAACGTCATTACAATATCCCAAAGTCCCCCTCTATTAGGTTTTTTTGTGGTGGGCTTGAAAAGCACCGTCCCTTGCATAATCAGGTACGATTCATGTACCATTTCGGGCATCGAAACTAGTAAGATGAAGGCACATGGCTATTATACGTATTTTACAATACCCTGACCCACGTCTGCAGACCAAGGCGGAGCGTGTGGAAGTTTTTGATGAGGCGCTGGGCAAGATCATCAATGATATGTTCGAGACGCACTACAATACCGAGAATTGTGCGGCGCTAGCGGCCACTCAGCTTGATTTTGAGCGCCCTAAAGCGATTACCGTGATTGATTTCTCCCCTAATAAAGACCAGCCGTTGTGTCTTGTGAACCCTGAGATTGTCTGGCGTTCAGAAGAATTGCTGGATGAGGCAGAAGGGTGCATGTCGGTGCCTGGGGGTATTTACGAGAAAGTGGGCAGGGCTCTGAAAATTAAGGTTAAGGCACAAGATCGCCATGGCAACCCATTCGAAATGGATGCTGAGGGGTTTATGGCTAAATGCATTCAGCACGAAGTGGATCATTTGCACGGTACAATTTTTATAGATCGGTTGTCTAGACTGAAACGGATGCGTGTTGATAAGCGATTCGAGAAATGGCTTCGATGGCGCAAGTGATTACATTGGGACGATTATCATGAGTTTTAAGGTTATTTTTGCTGGAACGCCCGATTTCGCTTTGCCCACATTAAAAGCACTGTTGGCCTCTGAGCACACCGTATGTGCCGTCTATACCCAGCCTGATCGTCGTGCAGGACGTGGTCGTAAGTTGGCCATGAGCCCAGTCAAAGAGCAGGCACTGCTCGCAGGAATTCCCGTTTGCCAACCGCTCACTTTGCGTGATGGTGCGGTGCAAGCTGAGCTCAAGGCTTGGCAGGCGGACTTGATGGTGGTTATTGCTTACGGACAGCTATTACCGAGTGAGGTATTAACCATTCCACGGCTGGGTTGTCTCAATGTCCACGCCTCTTTGCTGCCGCGATGGCGCGGTGCAGCGCCAATCCAGCGAGCGATCATGGCGGGTGATGCCCAGACGGGTATCACGATCATGCAGATGGATGTAGGTTTAGACACGGGTGCCATGTTGATGCGAGAGACTTGTGCGATTATGCCCGAAGACACTGGGCAGATGTTGCATGATCGTCTGGCTTCCCTAGGGGCAGATGCCCTAATGAAGACATTGGTGGCTATAGAGGCCGGAAAGGCGCAGCCAGTAGCTCAAGATGATGCTCAAGCGAATTATGCGCAAAAGCTCAATAAGCTTGACGGTAAAATTGACTGGAAAAAACCCGCGGTGGAGATTGAGCGACAGGTGCGCGCTTTGAATCCGTGGCCAGTGGCCTACACTGAGTGTGGTCAGCATCATATGCGTATTTGGCAGGCTGAAGCGTTGCTGCAAAAAAATACCGAGTCTCCAGGAAAAATAGTGACGTTGAGTCCTCAAGGTATTGATGTGGCAACGGGTGATGGTCTTTTGCGTCTAACAAAAATACAAGAAGCAGGTAGCAAACCGCTGGAAGTTTCAGCTTTCTTGAATGCTCAGCGAGAGTGGCTGCAGCTGGGCGCGGCCTTTAATTAACTCAATCATTTTCAGAAACCACTCCCTTCTAGGTCCAACCCGCCTATTTCACCCGGCTTATCCCTTGAGCTAGAGATGCTGTCAGACTGTGGTAATTATTTCTGTAATTAATTTGGGATGTGCGCTCTACTAGTCAATATACAAATCAGGTATCAGCTTTGCACCTTCATGTAATGAATATTCGCTGAAGTCAGTGATGCCCTGTGATCGTAAATAATCTTCATCAATAAAAAATTGGCCAGTGACTTCACGGCTATTGCTGGTGATATTGGCTTGTGCGGCATCGGCAACAATAGAGGATTTTCTAGAGCCTTCGTAAAAGGGCTTTGGAAAATTATTAGCGACAGCGGCAGTGGCGATCAGTGTTTTTGGCCAGAGTGAATTGACGGCAATGCCTTGCTTGCGGA
>JBGSSQ010000013.1:0-6982 GCA_041736975.1 Gammaproteobacteria bacterium | reverse complement strand
AGTTTCGCTCGACGAAATGAAAATGGTAAGCGTCGTTTTACTGGTATTCACGCCTTTATTCATCATACACCAAAGAATTGCTGCGAAAGCGGCTACCGGTTTCCTGGTAGTTATAGTAAGTAGGAACCACCTGATCCCATTCCGAACTCAGAAGTGAAACTGCTTTACGCCAATGATAGTGTGGGGTCTCCCCATGTGAAAGTAGGTCGTTGCCAGGGATTAAATACTAAGCCCCGTTGAGGTAAAACTCATCGGGGCTTTTTTATGCGTGTTAATAAATAAAACGGCTCAAAACTTACCACTTCGCATACGTACATGACAACAGCCGGTTTTTCCAGTATGATCTGACGGAAATAGATCTTATTATCATGTGTTATCGTAGCAGGGCAAACAATGAAACAAAAAACGAGTAAAAAATCTTCTTCAGATAAGGCCAAGAGTATTACTCAAGAACAAGGTGATGTATTTAGACTGATCAATTCGAATCGGAACCTGAAGAAAAAAATCTCCGCTATTAATTCAATTCCTTATGGACACACTTCTTTGTCAGTGATCCGTGAATCGACAAGTGATCCTAGTATAAAAAAATGCACACCTTTCTTATGGGCAGTATACAAACAAGAATTTGAACTAGCTCGATGCTTAATAGAGCGGGGGGCAGATTGTCACACCTCGTGTTATATGGTTATCCAAGGCAGAATTAGAAATGGAATTAGTTCATTTAATCAAAACACGGGAATACCAGGCTTGCGTGAGATATCTTCACTGGAAATGATCACAGCTAAAAATGCAATTTCATTACTTAGCTTTATGCTAGAGCAAAAGATAGTTACTAATACTAATCAGTTTGTCAATTCATCGAATCAAACCATGGTACACATGGTCGCCAAATATGGGCACTGCGAAATGATGGATTTATTGGTTGAGTTTAATGCAGATATCAATGTTGAAGATTCTAATAAAACCCGACCTTTAGTGCTAGCATGCCATTTTGGCTATGAACGTATGGTTGAATGCCTAGTAAGGCATCATGTTAGTATACAATTTTCTGTCGATGATTTAACGTTTCTCAGCTGGTTCGATTTAAAAGCAAAAGAACCCAGTCAAACCATTGCATTGGCTATCACCAGTCAAAGAATTGAAGTCAGCCCAAGTCATTATGGTAAAATTGCAAAACACTTAGAAGTTTTTGCTCCTTCACAACATGATATTTTAATTCAATTATTTGTGCATATTGAACGTAAGTCTTTCAAGGAGGCCTTAGCGTTACTTTCGAAATACACCAGCAATATCGATGTGGTCTCTGCGCATAACGGAAGATCTATCTTACACTTGGTCGCAAGGCATGTTGATGATGATGATAGTGTAGGCTATGAACTGGCAAAGGCAGTATTGGCAAGAAAACCAGATACTAATGTTCGTTCTGAGCCTGGTAATACAGCTGAAGATGCCGGTTTTACTCCATTGCATCTTGCCTGTGAATTTGGTCATGAAAAGATGATGATATTACTGTTATGCCATCAAGCTAAAATTGATTGTATCACAGCGTCAGATAACACACCTCTGCACCTGGCTGCGATGCAGGGACAAATTTCAATTGTGCGATTTCTGTGTAGGCGCTATCAACAGCTTGGCCTAAGCATCGATCCTTTATCGAAAGGTAAGGTCACACCACTTATTCTTTCTGTTGCTTATAGAAAAACCGAAGTAGTAAAACTCCTGCTAAATTACGGCGCAGATCCCACCAGGTCATCAGGTCTCGCTGATAGTGTCATACTTGTAGCAATTGACAGACGACATGGTGAATTCATCCCTGAAATCTTAGCGTTGTTAATTCAAGAGTGTGTTAAGCGCCCTGTGCAACAGATTGATGTCATACCCAATTCAGATGAAGCGACTATCCTTCAAAAGCAATCGCTTGATACAGCTTCAAAAGTTCTTTTCCCAAAAGGATTCACCGTGAGTGGTGATATGGTCTTTAACGTTTGTCGCGAAGATGAGCTTGATTTAACTATATTAACAAAAACTATTTTAAAAATAAAACACTCCAGAAACTTATTCATAAAAGATTTCGAATCATTTCAGAGGCAGTCTGCGATCTTTATTTGGACTGGCATTGCACCTATATTCTATGCCATAGCAACTGAGTGCTTACCAGCTATAGAAATGCTGATGCAACATGAACGTTATCGTTCGCCCTTTACCAAAAGTAACAACGAAATCGAATTGGCTTTCAAAGTTTCATACAATCTAAAAAAATCAAGATCATTGAAAGTAGTCATCGATCAGCTCATTAAAATACATACTGAAAAACCTTTTTCGATCCCTATCAGCTTACTTGTTCAAGCTGTGGCATTAAATGAAACAAAAATTGTTCGTGTCTTGCTTAATTCCGGCCGTGTTGAAAACCTTAAGACCACTGATTTTTCACTCATGCTGGTACTCTTAAAATTTTGCAATGAAGCAACCTTGCGCGAATTAATCCAATTCGGTATTCATTTCAATGATAGTCGTAATACCCTTCCTTTCAGTTATCTCGGGTTTCTGGTTGCGAATAATAAATTCAATCTCGCACGTTGCTTATTACAACAAAAATGCATCGATGTGAACACTATCACGCGTGACTCCACTACGGCACTCATGCAGGCCTGTCTTTTAAAGGATCAAGAGTCAAGCGTAAAATTTATCAACTTACTTGTAGAATATGGCGCTGACCCTATGAAAACACACAGCAGTGGACTGAATGTTTTACACATTGCTGTTATTTTAAATAATACGCAAGCAGCTAAAGCATTAGTAATGCACCAGCCTGCTTTAGTCACAAATGTATTAATTAAACTGACAAATGGCTTAACTACTTCATTACCTCATTTGTGTATTATGAATCACGCTATTTGGTTACTCAAACATCAATTATTACGGTACGAAAGAACATTTACTCAACTTAACAGCGAAGGCCTTTCTGTTAGAGATATCGCCATTAAAAGTCAACAGCTTGAAGTAATTCAAATAATTGAAGCAGTTTGTGTCGAAAAAACAAAATTCATCAAAACCTATGATACAGAAACTCATCATGAACATTACACGGGGCGTCAGTATTTGCTCAAAGTTCTTGGCTTTACCATTACTGACGTCGAACAACTTCAAAGCGCTAGAAAATCAATTTTATCTGACGGCACTCAAAGCGATGACATCTCAAATCAGCTGGTAGCTGTTGTCACTCCCTCTACCCCTACCTATTTTTCAGGACGATTTACACTCTTCAATACGACGAGCAAAGTTCGCAGAACAGAAAATATTCAAATTCTCGCCGACTGGCAAGCCATCGGTGAAATCAATGAAGATGACCTGCGTAGTTTTAAAGAAGTATTACAAAGGCCAAAGCTTGTCATAACCGGTGCTGGAGTAAAGCACATTGGACGTCATGCCATGCAAATTCGATTATCGGAGGACGCCCTCTACAGTGAATATCCTTGCTGCTACGAAATTAAAATTACTTCTTCAAAAGCGCGATTGTTATGTATTGAAATCAATGCTGATTCAAATAGCGGTCCCATTTTACTTGTTGCCTGTCATTACATGCAGAGAGGATTACATGCTCAACGAGACAACAAGCGCTTAGATGAATCCATAAAAAAAACCTTGCGATTATTTGACACTATTGAAGAAGATAGCGATCACCACAACACTATCGCTTGATCGGTGGTAGGCAAGTCTTGAATTATGAAATAAGCATATCAAAACTCTATTTTCCGTAATATACTATACGTGCAAGGCACGGCTAAATACGGCTTTGCTTCATAATGGGAGGGGTGGGAAGCCTATGTCGCTACGCTTAATAGAGATTATATTGAGAGAGGAAGATGCTAAAGAAATTAGCAACCTTCTCAAAGATATTGCTGTTGTTGAACATTGGCAAACGCCATTGCCCAAGAATGGTGTTTTGGTAAGGATTTTATTGGAAGCTGAACAAAGCGAGAAAGTTCTTGATTTGCTTGAGAAAAACATCGTTGATAATGAAGGGTATCGTGTAGTGATTTTACCTGTTGCGGCAACTCTGCCACGAGAATCCATACTGAACTCTGCTAGAGGCAAATTATCGGAGCGTATAGGGCGGGAAGAATTATATGAGAATATCAAAGAAGCTTCTCAGTGTTCCTGGGTTTATTTACTGATGATAGCCATTTCTACTATTGTGGCCATTGTTGGTTTACATAATAATAGCGTGGCGACGATTATTGGGGCTATGGTAATTGCACCCATGATTGGTCCTAGTATGGCAATGGCACTAGGAACTACATTGGGTGACTTTGTATTGTTGAGATTTGCATTGTTTACTGCGTTAGTTGGCATTGTGGTTTCTTTGGTAATATCTGTGGCGGTTGGTTTAATTTTAACTGTTGACACTTCCTTGCCGGAAGTGGTTATGCGCACTCGTGTTGGTCTAGGTGATATTGCTGTGGCTTTTGCTGCAGGTTGTGCAGGTGCTCTGGCTTTCTCCACAGGGGTGTCGGCCGTATTAATTGGTGTGATGGTAGCAGTTGCACTGTTGCCGCCATTGGTCATGTTTGGATTACTTCTTGGTGGTGGGCACTTTGATTTAGCAACTGGCGCCTTGTCACTTTTTTTACTCAATCTATTTAGTATCAATCTCGCTGCTGTAAGTGCCTTTACATTACAAGGCATTCATCCACAGAGTTGGTGGAAAAAAGATCGCGCGGTTAAAGCAACTTATTTAGCTATCGCATTTTGGGTGGTTATGTTAGCCGTGTTAATTGTTTTAATCCTGACTTTATGATGGAGTATTTATTCTGTCATTAAAACTGCATCAAGAGGATGATGGTAAAGTGATTGCTATTGCATTAACTGGAAAGTTAACAATAGCCGACTATGATTTCTGTATTCCGGTGTTTGAGTCAAGCTGTATCTATTTTGGCTTGATAACTTCATTTTTTTTACAGTGAGATTGGGCTAATGTTGAGGGCAAGTGCTGAATTAAGCAATTAGTAAATTACAAAATCGTAGGTGATTTTCTAAACTCCTTATGCGCTGGTATTTTTGGCATATTTCTTATTTCTTATTTTAAGACTTGACCCCATCTACTATCCACATGGGGGGATTGCCTACAGAGGAATGGAAGGTTTCTGAATTGAACTGACTCCATGCCGATGCTAGGATCGCACTAACATGGAACTCAAAGATATACCCAGGGATGTTGTTAGGTTCTTAAGCCAGTGGCTTGAGACCAGTGACCTATTGTCTTTAATTTCTACGTCGACTGAAATGAGGACAATATTCGATTATCAGCCTTGTTGGTTACAGCGGGCCAAGCAATACGGTATTTATCAGTCTGATTTTGATAGGATGGCGCCTTCAGTGATCAAAGAACGATTGGTTGCTCATATGAAATCACTTTACGCTCAGGTGCTAACAGTTTGTCCTAATCACCATGCCAAGTTGTTGACAACCATTGTTTTGGAAGATGATGCGGCTCAATTACAGCAGCGGATCGTGCAGACCGCTAAGGCGTCGGTTACCGCTCTGATGCCTGTTGTTATGCAATTTGGACGTATACGCATTATGCACAGTTTGTTTGTCCATTTTAATGTTAGTGGAAGCTACCATTGGTTGCTCCATGCGATTCGTCATGAGCACTATGCGGCTATAAAATATCTGGTTGAAGTGAGGCAGGTCCCGTTAGTCACTGATGAACCCTTTGCCTTGCTTCCGTGTGTTAATCGCTTATGGGATGAGAGTTACATTAGACTCGATAAGTTGGGGCGGTCATATTGTGCTACCTTTAGTCACTACAATAATTTATTGTTACGTGAAATTATTCGTTGTCGGCACCCTAAAATTGTGCGCTATCTCAAAACATTGATTAATGAGTTGCTCGAGACCATGGAAATCGATCATTTTGATTATAATTTATTGACCCATATGAACCGTCATAGCGTTGAGCGGATTGATTTAGAATTTGATTGTCCTTCTCCCGCCTTGAGTCAGCTAAGGCTTTAACTGCTAGTTTATTTAAAGAATTTAGTGAAGGACTTAAGATTATGGACAGTTTTACTGCAGCGGCAATGAGCCAATTGTCTCCAAAACCCCCTTTCATCCTGGCGATAGATCAAGGCACCACATCCACACGTGCAATTTTGTTCGATGCTGCGGCCAGGCCGCTGGCTAGGCATGAAGTTGAGTTGCGGCAAATCTATCCGGCCAACGGTTGGGTTGAGCACGATGCCCTCGAGATCTGGGAGGCGACCTTAGCCTGTTGTCGTGCGGTGCTGATGGGGGTGGATGCGAAGCAAGTTCTTGCTGTGGGTATTGCCAATCAAAGAGAGACAACGCTTCTTTGGGATAAGAAGACGGGGTTGCCGTTGCACAACGCCATTGTTTGGCAAGATCGTCGTACTGCGGATCAATGTCGGGCTTTAAAAAGAGAGGGGCATGAAGCTAGCATTACGGCAGCAACAGGGCTGTTATTGGATTCGTATTTTTCAGCAACCAAGGCACAATGGTTGCTTGATCATATTCCAGGCTCACGTGCACGTGCTGAAAAGGGTGAGCTGGCGTTGGGAACTATAGACAGCTTTTTGATTTTTAAGTTAACCGGTGGAAAGGTGCATGCTACCGATGTGACTAACGCTTCGCGTACTATGCTGTTCAATCTCCACACTCTAGCATGGGATGATGCCATGTTAGGGTTATTTAACATACCGCGGTCGCTTTTACCTGATGTCCGTGTGAGCTCGGGTGATTTTGGTGTGACCACGTCTGACGTTTTGGGCGTGTCTGTGCCTATTTGTGGGGTGGCGGGGGATCAGCAAGCCGCGCTATTTGGGCAAACGTGTTTCGCTCCGGGTGATGTCAAATCAACCTATGGTACCGGTTGTTTCATGCTAGTGAACACAGGTAGTACAGTTCCTGCATCGAGAAATCGTTTGCTGGCTACCAGTGGATTTAGCGTTAAAGAGGCTAC
>JBGSSQ010000438.1:0-2455 GCA_041736975.1 Gammaproteobacteria bacterium | reverse complement strand
AAAAGTACTTTTCCATGCGCCCCCAACGAGGCAATTATTCGTTTTACATCATTTTTCACGTGCTTTTTAGGGTCTAATTCGATGCCGACATTAACTCCTGCTGCTGCTCCACTCATTTTTCGAATGCGGCTCAGTACGCCCCGAACTTTTGCAGCGGAGACTTTGTTTTCAGAGAAATCCGCAATTGCTTGGGTAAATTCGATTTTCGCATTAATACCTGTATCTAAAAAGCTAAAATAAAAAGTTCGCCATCCCTTCTTTTCGGCAAGCGGCTGAACATCTTTGCGCAAAAATTCAGTCTTCCCCATTCGTCGCGGAGCAAAAAAAACTAGAGCATTGGACATTCCCGTTTCAAACATACCAAGCACTTGTTCTGCAAGTGCCGTTCTGTGATAGTGCCATAAATCTTTACTCATAACTGACCTCTGATTAGATCGTTTTAGTTTACATAAGTCTAATTAGATTTTCAAGAACTAATTTAATCTAATCGTTTCGTTGGGGGATGGGATCCAATACCTGCACATTGGCGCCCCCCTCCGTGTGGCATTAAGACTGGGATTTTGGATGCTAGGATTCAGGTACAGACCGCATCCCTCCATATTAAAAAGCCCCTTTTATCCACACAATTTTCGGCGGAACCATAGAAAAATCAACCCCAACAACGTCGAAGCGGCAGGTATTATTGGCATACTGAGGATTCTGCAGCAGGAAATATTCCGCTGTCAGTGTGATCTTTCTCTGCTTGCGGTAGTCAACAGTATCTGCAGGAAAGGCAAAGTTCGCATTTGCACGAGCCCGCACCTCAACAAACACCAGACAGTCTTGATCCCAGAATATGAGGTCGATCTCGCCCATCTTGCAGTGAAAATTGTGTGCGATCAGCGTCAGGCCATCATCAAGAATCAGGCGTCGCGCAATATCCTCGGCAAGCTCCCCACGCGTATGACGAGCGTCACGATGTTTTGTTTGTTGAGGCAAGGGTATTTCCTATAGTTGTGTAAGGGTTTAATACAGACCGATCTATCGCCCAGTGGTTCCTGTTTCAGCGGGAACTACTGTAGCCTAGCGTATTTTGTAACCGTAAAATACTCGTGTTTTTGCAGCCTCGCTATCCTGAATCTATCTTGGGTAAGATAGATATCGCTGGCTATAGTTTATCATAATCAGCGATATCTATTGGAGGGGCGCGATGTAGGTTATAGTTGCTAGGCAAAGAGAGCAGAAATTACTACTGGAAACTTGGGGGGCTGAAAAAGCCGAGTTTATTGCGCTATATGGCAGGCGTCGTGTTGGCAAGACCTTTATTGTGCGTCGGTTGTTTGAGAGTAAAGGCGTTTTCATTCAGGTAACTGGGATTAAAGATGGTAGTTTGGCTGACCAACTAAAGCACTTCAGTGAAGGCTTTGCTGCGGCATTTTACAAGGGCGCTGTGCTACAGCCGCCCGCCAATTGGTATGATGCGTTGCAACTGCTTACCGAGAAAATCAAAGAATTACCCAATTCGAAGAAAGTAACAATTTTCTTGGATGAGCTGCCTTGGCTTGCTACAAAAAAGTCAGAGCTATTGCAGAATTTAGATGTATTTTGGAATACCCTTTGGTCTGATATGCCGAATGTTAAATTAATTGTGTGCGGATCGGCCGCTTCTTGGATGCTGGATAAATTGATTAATGCCAAAGGTGGCTTGCATAATCGCTTAACCACGATTGTAAAGCTGGAACCATTTACCTTGGCTGAAACTAAGTTGCTTTTGCTTAAGCAAGGCATTAATTATACCAACAAGCAAATCTTAGATATCTACATGGCATTTGGCGGTATACCACACTATTTGACCCAGGTGAAAAAATCGCTTTCACCCCTGCAAAATATCAACAATATCTGCTTTCATGAAGATGGCTTGTTGTATTTCGAAAAGGCCGATATCAGTATTGCCATTATTAAAGAGATTGCAAAACATCGCGACGGAGTTTTAAGTGATGATTTGGTTAAGCGTTTAGGGATGAGTTCTGGCGGTACATTCGTCAACCGTCTCAATGAATTAGTCGCTGCGGGATTCATTGAACTCTTCGTGCCCTATGGTCGCGTAGTTCGAGATCATTATTATAGAATAGTGGATGAATACACAATGTTCTATTTGACCTGGATTGATAGTATCAAGGGAGGCGGTATTCAGCAGCCTAAAAGCAATTACTGGAAAAATTATCAGCAGAGCAGTTAGATATCACTCTTCCTGGGCGTAATAAACAATCGGGATCATTACATCCAGTGACTCAGGTGAAACACCGAATTAATGAATATTTCAGCCGTTTAGGTTTTGACATAGTTGACGGTCCTGAAATTGAAACCGAATTTTATAATTTTGAAGCATTAAATATCCCTGGGCATCATCCGGCACGTGCCATGCACGATACTTTTTATTTTGGTGATGGGCGCTTGTTGCGTACCCACACATCCC
>JBGSSQ010000434.1:0-2123 GCA_041736975.1 Gammaproteobacteria bacterium | reverse complement strand
CGAGCGCAGCGAAGCAATCCAGCAAAATTAAATAGTTTCAACTTAATCCGCAGAGCTGAGTCGACCTGCAAGTTTTTCAACTCTAGCCTCATGAATAGCCTTGCCAATCTCGTCACCACGCAATCCATTTGTAATAAAAGGTACTGCATCGATAACTTTAGTGAGTTCAAAAGACTCTTTGAGCACCTCCGCAATTCTTTTATCCTGCGTGCTATCAACCAAAGTTAATTGAGCAACCCGGCAAAAATCAATGAGTCTAGAAGGTCGGCGGTAGGAATCAAGATTCTCAAGAAAATGAATAATTTCAATAGAATCTTTGATGTTGAGAGTTTGAAAAGCGGTCAAATTTTTGCTGACTAAAAAAGCGAGCTCTGAAAATGGGGTGGGGGGGCGCAGGCGCTGACAGAGTGAATTAATAGCGGCTACCTCAAGCCCTAAACTAAGAGCGCCAAACCGTAACAGCGCTTTATCCCTGTTATCTGAAGACTGTGTGTGTGCACTGTCGCTTATTTCATTGCCAAGGCTTCGTTTAAGATATTCAAGGCAAGAGTGTTGGGTAGATGATAGCGACTGAGAAAATTCTGGAAAAAGAATAGGAAGTGCACCGCACGCTGTTAATACTTCAAAAAATCGAGAGGGTTCTGCTTCCGTTAGGGCACGTGAAAATTCTTTCCAAACGCGTTCTGGGACTAGCGCATCAACTTCACCGTCTGCAACCATTTTCTGCATCAGCTGATTGGTATCAGGGGCTACAACAAAATCAGGGAATCGAGAGGAAAAACGCGCAACTCGAAGAATTCGCACAGGATCTTCGGCAAAGGCCAGAGATACATGTCGCAAAATTTTAGCTTGAAGATCGTCTTGACCGTGGAAAGGATCGATAATTTTTTTTGAGGCATCGCCATTTTTAGACTCTTGCCATTCCTGTGCCATGGCATTGATAGTGAGGTCGCGTCGCATTAAATCTTGTTCTAGTGTTACGGTGGAATCGGCAAAGCATTCAAATCCGCCGTAGCCTTTTGCGGTTTTTCGCTCGGTACGTGCCAGTGCATATTCTTCATGAGTTTGAGGATGTAAAAATACGGGGAAATCATTTCCTACAGGCTTAAAGCCTTTCGCTAATAGTTCATCTGGTGAAGCGCCCACCACTACAAAATCACGTTCAGTGATTTCTCGTCCTAATAAGGCGTCACGTACAGCGCCTCCAACTAAATAAATTTTCACAGTATCCTCGTATGGATGGGGTTTATCTTAAAATATAATGTTTAGAGCTTAACAAAAACAACCTAACTTATACAGAGTATCTGGGTGGTGGATAGCATTATGCGTGAGTTTGGTGTTTATATGTAATTGTCATTATGGGATCATAGCGGTTTTTGCATGCTTTCTTTGACCTGTGCTGTTGCTATATTAAGTTTGCTGGGTTGCTTCGCTGCACTCGCAGTGGCGGGGAAGAAAAATAATCAGCATTATTGGCGACAATGGGACTGGTTGTGGCATAATGCTGGGCTTATTTAGTAGGGTGGCTTATTGATGAAAGTCTTTTTTAAAAAATGTTGTTATAGCGTGTTGCCTCAGCATTGGCTTTCGCGTTTTGCTGGTGTGGTTAGTCGCTGTGAAGTGGCTTGGTTTAGTCGAGGCATAGTGCGTTGGTTTATCAAGCGGTACGCTGTGGATATGAGCTTGGCGGTAGAGTCTGATCCTTTGGCTTATCGTTCCTTTAATCAGTTTTTTATTCGTAAAATCAAGCCTGCGAGGCGTCCCCTCTGTGCTGGTGCGCTTAGCATTGCCTGTCCCGCAGACGGGGTTATTAGCCAAATGGGCAGCATAAAAGAGGGGCAGCTACTCCAGGCTAAGGGTGTTGATTATTCCCTTGAGGCATTGTTAGGGGGCGATGGTGCACAGGCAGAGCCTTTACGTAACGGGGCTTTTATGACCATCTACTTATCACCTAAAGATTACCATCGAGTTCACATGCCCTTTGATGGGCAGCTTGAGCGCATGGTCTATGTGCCTGGGCGCTTGTTCTCGGTAAATGCTTTTTCTGCCAGCCATATCCCCAATTTATTCACTCGTAATGAGCGAGTGGTGTGTTGGTTTAAAACAGAGTTTGGACCTATGGT
>JBGSSQ010000400.1:0-3521 GCA_041736975.1 Gammaproteobacteria bacterium | reverse complement strand
CTGTCAAAGAAGTCGCTGCCATCTACAAAAATACTTTCGTGGTAGTCTGTTTGTGTCATTTCGGATTTATGGGTGTTGAAAGATTAATAAACTCTATCACTTCTTCTGGTGAGTCAGTAATGGCAATGTGCTGGATATCCGCGTAATCGATGGTTCCAAACTCTGCTAGTGTATTTTGCATGTAATCCAGCAAAGGTTGCCAGAAGGCTTTGCCGTATAATATGACAGGGAATTTGTGAACTTTACGGGTTTGTATTAATGTGGTCATTTCAAAAAATTCATCTAAAGTGCCAAAGCCGCCGGGCATAACAACGAAGGCGCGAGAATATTTAGCGAGCATCATTTTACGAATAAAAAAGTAACGAAAGGTAATCCAGCGATCGAGGTAGGTATTGGGGTATTGTTCTGCTGGGATGGCAATATTGCAACCGATGGTTCGTCCACCTTTTTCTTTTGCGCCACGGTTAGCGGCTTCCATGATTCCAGGGCCTCCACCGGTCATGACGGTGAAGTGGTTTTCTGCTAGTAGCTGACCAATACGGCGCGCCGCTTGATAATATTCATGATCTTCAGTAAAACGTGCAGAACCAAAGATGGTGATACAGTTGGTCACATAGTGAAATGCCATAAAGCCTTTTATGGCTTCTAAAAATATATTGAATGCACGCCAAATTTCTTTAGGCAGTTTGCGGTGTCCCCAAAAAAGAGAGCGCTCTTCTTTGGTAAAAGGATGTTCCCACCCAAAGTCTTTTACATTTGGGGCTTCACCGGTGTTGGGGGTTTCGCTTTGAGAATCAACTTTATCCATGATTATTTATCCGTTTCAGATTGAGGTTTGCAAATACGCAATTTGTTTGCTGTAGCGAAACTCAAAATCGACTCATAAAGAGCCGGATTAGACTCTTTGAGCTTCTCATCTAGCAAGACACAATTGTTACCATCTTTCATCACTGGCTGAAGCATTGGAGAATAGCGGATACGGTGGTTTTGAAAGGTCGACAGCTTGCCGCTCATGCGCTCAGCCCAATTGGTAGGTCTAAACGTTTCGCCGGTCTCGGTGACACCTTCAATAATAATTTTTCGGTCTTTAGGATCGTCCATACTTCATAAATGCCTGTGGAAAGTGCTAAGTATAACACGTCAATTAAATACTCACCATCTCCACCCCTGCGATACTGGGTAGAATGCTAACCTACTGAAGTTTATGTGTGAGACGCTTGACCTGGTTCTCTGTCGCAGTCACAATGAGCGCACTTATGATTAATCGGAATTTTACTTATGCATGATGAATCACCCGCCGCGCAAGAAAATAGGGGCCGAGGTATCTATTTGCTGCCAAATTTATTTACAATAACGGCGCTATTTGCTGGGTTTTACTCTATTGTGGCGGCAATGAAAGGGCGTTTCGAATTGGCTGCTATCGCTATTTTTGTGGCAATGATACTTGATACGCTAGACGGACGGGTTGCTAGATTGACAAATACCCAGACCAATTTTGGTGCTGAATTGGATAGCTTATCTGATATGGTGTCATTCGGTGTGGCGCCTTCTTTACTGTGTTACAGCTGGTCACTCACTTCAGTGGGAAAATTGGGGTGGTTAGCGGCTTTCATCTATACTGCAGCAGTAGCTTTGCGTTTAGCGCGTTTTAATTCCCGTTCTTCGAATGATAAGCGCTATTTCCAGGGGTTAGCCTGTACGCCAGCGGCTGGTATTCTCGCAGGATTCGTTTGGGTCGCTGTACAAGAAGGTTTTCAGGGGGAATCGCTTACGTGGTTAGTGGCACTATTTACCGTAGGAACAGGGCTGTTAATGGTCAGTAGTATACCCTTTCGTAGTTTTAAGGACATGAACCTCAAAGATCGCATTCCTTTTGTTTATATATTAGCTGTGGCTTTAGTCTTGGTTTTGATTGCTATAGACCCGCCAAAGGTATTGTTTTTCACGCTATTGGCTTATGGGCTTTCAGGTCCTATTGTTCGTTTATGGGCGCTGATGAAGAAAAGATCAAGTGGCAAAAAGTAGTTAGTTAATCTGCCTTATTAATAATTCCTTAAGAATTTTCTGTTACCCTGCTCGTGGGTGTTTTATAGTTACTAAATACTCGGTAATAAAGCAACGAAATGAGGGTATGCAATGCGACGTGAAGATTTAGAAGATAGAAACTTTGGGCAACAAAGTGATAAGAAATTCGCTACTATCAGTAATATGCTGCAATCTAAACTCTATCATTGTGACATATTGAATGATGGTATGCTTGATTGCCCGATTGGAGTGGCTGCTACAGCAATTCGCATTTGTAGACAGCTCGAGGAGTTAGAAAGCCAGCATAAAGAAGAAAATATGACGTTGCGTTTAGAGGAATTGCATGCGGCTTGTTTGGTTAATAATTGCAATGCTATTGCACTATTTTGTAAAAAAGCAGGCAAGGGGGCGTCCTCTGAGTATGCTCAATTGAGAGAAGTTTTAAAGAGTGTGTTGAGCACCCTCAATTATACAGTGTCTTTGGGCCGTAACCCTACCATGATTTCAGCCCATAGCAGCAACACACTGGAAACCATGCGTTATCCATTGTTGCAAGCGTGCCATGCTGTACTGCTAATAGTTGAACACACGCTAGCTGCACAGATCAGTGAGGATGCGGTTCTGCAATTAAAATACCAAGAAACCTTACTTTTAACACGGTTGTTGGTTACAGGAAAGAAAGCTGGCCGATTCCCATTATCTGCGAATACTCTGGTGGAAAATTCGACGATTGAATTATTTAAGGGGATTTGGGAATACCTCCGGCAGGTTTTTTATATTTATCCATTTGGTTATAAGGCAAGGGGGCACTACGACAGGAACCTTTATGAGTTTTGCCTTGAATTGATCAACAAGAAATTAGATGCTTTTAGCAAAGCAACATTGTGGGAAGTCTTTACAATTCTCAATAAAACAGAGACTGATCCCCAAATTAAATTAGTAGGGTTTTTCACTTATTTAGAAAAAATGATCCATATGAATATTACCTTGATTGGCGACCAAGCTTATTTTAAAGATAAATTGAGGGAAATCGCGTTGGGCTATGGTGTTGATGAATCTTCAGTAAAGAATTTAAAGCTGACCCAATGTCAGCGCCGTCTTCAAAGAGTGCAGAGTCTGCAATCTATTTGTGATGCCTCATTTTTTACTTCTCCGCGACAGGAAAACCATTCGGGGGTAGAAAAGGCAATGGTGGCATTTTCAGAAACAACCAAAGCTTTTGTTAACAGGTTACATCCTGTTGTTTTTGGTTGTGATAAAACGGCAGGTTCTTTGCAGTCATTAGTCAAAAACATCAGTGCTTGTGAACTGACACACGCTCAAAAAACAAGGATACAACTATTAGAAATATTATATTCATCTTTATTAGAAAATGTCGTAGATTTTCAAAGAATGTTATCTGATAACTTGGAGAACCTTAGTAATGTCGAAGAGAAATTTAATTTTCTTTACTCAGTTATACTCGGTCAGAATAGAAATGATTTTACATCTTTAAT
>JBGSSQ010000375.1:0-7255 GCA_041736975.1 Gammaproteobacteria bacterium | reverse complement strand
TGCCCTTGTATTCTGTGTTATGCAGTAGTTTGGGTATTAATGGTAAGACGGGTAGTCAGGTGGCTTTGGATGACAGTGGGGTTGACGAAAGTAGAACCATCACTATTCAGTTTTTGGCGACAACCAATGCTTATATTCCTTGGGAATTTAGACCCAAGCTAAGGACAATACGGTTACATCCTGGTGAAAATAAATTGGTAGGGTATTTTGCTAAAAACAATACCGATCACGAAATGACGGTACAGGCCATACCCAGTGTAACGCCGGGTTTAGCGGCGCGGTACTTGAAGAAGACCGAGTGTTTTTGTTTTACTCAACAGAAAATGAAAGGGCAGGAAGAGATGGATTGGCCTCTGTTGTTTCATATTGATAGAAATCTGCCAAAGAATATCCATACGATTACGTTGGCTTATACTTTGTTTGATGTGACAAGCTCACACAGCAAAGTGATTGATGCAAAAAAAGGGCATTTATAGATTTTGTGGAACGTCGAATTAAATTAGCATTTAATTCAATTTGTGAAGGGTTTTTTGAGAGCACTTTAGTGGTGCGTAATTATGTGAGCGGTATGGTGCAAACCCATCTGCTGGGCATTTTTTAAGAGGAATTTTTATGTCTGAACATGAGAAAGGTCAATATTATGTGCCGGCTCCATCAAAGTGGCCGCTTATTGGCTCGGTGGGTATTTTTTGCCTGTTGTTTGGCTTAGGGCATTGGTTACATAACAATCATTTTGGCATGGTTCTCTTCGGAGTAGGTGCCGTCATTATCATTTATATGGTATTTGGTTGGATAGGTGAAGTGATAAACGAGAATGAAGCTGGCTTATTGAGCAATGAGCAGATAGAGCGCTCATTTCGTTGGGGCATGATCTGGTTTATTTTCTCAGAGGTGGTGTTCTTCGCGACATTTTTTGGCGCCTTATTTTACACCCGCGTTCTTTCTGTGCCTTGGCTAGGAGGCGAAGGCATCGGTGACCTCACCCACGTGTTATTATGGCCTAATTTCGTACCACACTGGCCATTATTAGCCACCCCAGATCCTAATGCTGTTCAGGGCCCCGAGGGCGTGATGAACACTTGGGGTATACCCGCGTTGAATACACTGATCTTGTTAACAAGTGGTGTTACCTTGACCGTCGCGCACTGGGGGCTATTAAAAAAGAAACGCACCCAGCTTATTATCGGACAGGTGCTCACCATATTGCTCGGTATTTTATTTTTATTTATGCAAGGCGTGGAGTACGGTGAAGCTTATACTGAAAAAGGTTTACGTCTAAACAGTGGCGTTTACGGCAACACTTTCTTTATGCTCACTGGCTTCCACGGCCTACACGTGACTTTAGGCACCACCATGCTAATCGTCATCCTAGGCAGAATCCTCAAAGGCCACTTTACCCCCAAGCATCATTTCGCCTTTGAGGCCACCGCTTGGTATTGGCACTTTGTCGACGTCGTGTGGTTATTCCTCTTCATCTTCGTTTACTGGCTCTAAAGGGGGCGGGTTGAACCTGCCCTGATTTGACGTAAACCCTTAAACGGGGGGCGTTCGTTTATTGAAAAATTAATGGCTGTAAAATGTGCAAAGCCTTTGCTCGTGGTTATGCTTTTTTGACGAACTCAGATTTGAGTTTCATTGGGCCAATCCCTTCAATTTTGCAATCGATATCATGATCACCGTCTACCAGTCGAATATTTCTAACTTTTGTGCCGACTTTAACAACCAATGATGATCCTTTCACCTTCAAATCCTTGATGACGGAAACAGTATCACCATCTTGCAGAACATTACCATTGGCATCTTTAATGACGGGTGACTCATTGGTAGGCTGAGCTGTTGGCTCTCTAGTCCACTCATGAGCGCATTCCGGACACACCAATAAAACGCCTTGTTGGTAAGTATATTCGCATTGGCATGTTGGGCAAGCCGGTAATGTGCTCATCAGGTAATCCTTGTCTATGTTCATTATAGCATGTCGCCGTAGAATAACAAATTTTGTATAAGTGAGGTATCCTTTCGATAATACCAGGTACCTGATCAATCATTCATTGTCGTACTTTAATACGTCACCCTCTAGTCTTCATGTGCTGCAGTATAGGCAAAGTTGACCAGCGTGCTGGAGTTCTTCCGCGAATGGCTCGTCGGGCTCCGCCCTCCTGCGCTTTATTTCGCTCCAGAATTCCAGCACACTGGTCAACTTTGCCTATCCTGCATCCGTGCCGTGTTGGCCATTGCAGGGAACTAAAGCGCAACCCACTTTACATGTGGATTTTCAGACTAGCTGGGTAAAATGGCCAGTGCTGGTGGAAAATCCTGGTCTTGAGTATGAATAATGGTGTTCTTCATTATACCAAGCGGTGGTGGCTTCAGTTGCTGAGGGATAAACTGCGGCTAGATTTTCTCCCTAAGGAGCGTCGTTATCACCAGACACTATCTTTTTTTAAAAAAAAATCAACAGTCCCTGCTTGTGGCAGGAACTGTTGTGTACCTGTACTGTCATAGAGACAGTGCCAAATGTAATTAAGCAGAGTAATGATTAGAATCAGAATAGCCTACTACAACGCCTGCTCCATGAGGTCCTACCCCTGCAGCACATCCAGTAATTAAAGCAATCATTAATACACTTAAACCAAGCAACATTAATTTACGCATAAACATATTCTCCATTTTAACATGACAAGTACTCCCAGAGAGCCGTATGTAGCACTCTAGAATTAAGCGCTTCCGTGCGCTGAATTGCTAGTCCATAAGCTGACAGAGTTGTTTATTACTCTGTTACTTTCATTATAGTAGAGTTTTGAGTATTTAGCTGGCAGTAATCTACTAGCGAGGAAAATGAGGGTTTGGTTGTTTTTGCTGATATCGAGTACTTATCCTAAGTGGCGCTTGAAGCGGGACACCCAGCGCCAAGAACGTGCAGGTTGAGACCTTTAATGGACGGATTTCTTGATTCTGTTGACTCTATTGACCAAGATGGTATGCTAGTAAGCTCAATTCCAGCTTCAAGAGAGCAAGCAATAATGTCTAAACCCTACTTAAGCATAGTAATACCGGTCTATAATGAAGCGGAAAATTTGCAAAATCTCTATACGCGCATCCTAACCACGTTAGACAATTTTGGTAAAACGTATGAAGTCATACTGGTCAACGATGGCAGTCAAGATGCAAGCGAATCTATACTCAATGAACTCTATGCCAAGCGCCCGGATAACATCAGGGTAGTTAATTTTAATGGCAATTTTGGGCAGCATATGGCCATTATGGCAGGCTTTGAGCGCGCTCGCGGTGAGGTCATTGTCACACTGGATGCTGATTTGCAAAATCCACCCGAAGAAATTCCAAAGCTAATCGCAGCCATAGAAGCGGGCCATGATTATGTGGGCAGTATTCGCAAAAATCGAAAAGACTCTCGCTTCAGACGTCATGCTTCGCGCATGAACAATTATATTCGCGCGCGTATCACTGGTATTGTCATGAGTGATCAGGGTTGCATGTTACGCGCCTACAAGCGTCATGTGGTTGATGCCGTTGTTGAAAGCCGTGAATCCAGCGTTTATATACCTGCTCTAGCTTATAGTTATGCGGGCAACCCTACTGAAGTAGATGTAGCACACGATAACCGTGAAGCGGGCGAATCTAAATACAATATCTATAAATTATTACGCTTAAATTTTGATTTGATGACAGGCTTTTCGTTAGTTCCACTACAAATTTTCACTGTCTTTGGTATGTTGGTGTCACTGTGTAGTACAATATTTGTTGTCTTTTTACTGATGCGACGGTTATTGATAGGGCCGGAAGCAGAAGGTATCTTCACACTGTTCGCTATCCTTTTCTTTTTAATTGGTGTGGGGTTAATGGGGCTTGGTATAGTCGGTGAATATATTGGTCGCATCTACAAAGAAGTGAGGCGACGTCCTTTTTACATTGTGCGTAACACGCTAGAGAAATCAACGGATTGATGTCATGCGCGAAATTACTTTATCGATCAAAATTGATGTCGATACCGATAGAGGTACTCGTATCGGTGTGCCTAATCTATTAAAACTATTTTCTGAGTTAAATATCCCGGCTACTTTCTTGTTTTCATTAGGGCCAGACAATACTGGTAGAGCGATTAAGCGCATTTTTCGACCTGGGTTTCTAAAAAAGGTTAGCCGCAGCGGTGTGATTAGCAACTATGGTTTGCGAACATTGATGAATGGTGTGCTGTTGCCAGGACCGCACATAGGCAAGCGTAATGAAAAAATCATGCGTACCACAAATGAAGCGGGTCACGAGGTTGGCATACATTGCTACGACCATATCAAATGGCAAGATGGTTTGGCAAAAATGACAACAGATCAAGTTGCTACAGAGTTCAACAAGGCGCGCACAGAGTTCCAGCGCATTTTTGGTTGTCATGCAAAAACTGCAGGCGCTGCTGGATGGCAAGCACATGCAGATAGTTTATCAGTGTATGATCAGTCCCAGCTCGATTATGCGAGTGATGCGCGAGGTAGCCATCCCTTCTTTCCTCGCATCAACGATGTGGTTTACCAGACATTACAAGTCCCTACAAACCTTCCTACACTTGATGAGTTGCTCTGGCGTCCGGAATATCCCATAGAAAATTTAACCAACTTTTATTTGAGTCAATTATCAGCAGATAGAATAAACACCTTCACTATACATGCAGAAATTGAAGGTATGACTTATTTGCCTTGGCTTGCCGGGTTTTTAAAAAAAGCCAAAGAGCGAAAAGTCACTTTTATTCAAGTGAAGGATATCGCGCAACAAGTATTAGCTAATCGAGAAGCTATTCCCATTTGTGATTTAATTCAAGGCACTATTGATGGTCGTAGTGGCACCATGGCTGTTCAGAAAAGGTAGCAAAGCAATGACATTATTTTTATTTTTAGGCTCACGCCGAGGTTATGCAGTATTAAAAAAATTAATCGATGTTAAGGCGAGCATCGCTGGGATTTTGTGTTTGGTGGAAGATCCCCATGAAGAGCAATTTCACCCAAGGGTGAGTGAAATTGCAAAAAAATACAATATCCCCATTTTTTACTCCAGTGATACCTCGTCAGCAGAATATGCGACTGTGATCAAAAAAATTAATCCTGATATCGCTTTTGCAATAGGTTGGCGTTATTTAATATCAAAAGAAGCTTACTCCCTGCCGCCTAAAGGCACGTTGATTGTTCATGATTCTCTACTGCCTACTTACCGTGGTTTTGCTCCCATGAATTGGGCTATAATCAATGGCGAAACTAAAACTGGCGTCACCTTGTTTCACATTGCAGACGGAGTGGATTCTGGTCCCATTGTTGATCAGATGGCGACAGATATTCATTTGACTGATACAGCCAAAACGGTCGATGAAAAAATCATCACACTCTATGAAGAAATTATTACCCGTAATTTAACCGCGCTTGAAAATGGCACCGCGAAAAGCACGGCACAAGATGAGGCCGCTGCCACTTACACGTGCAAACGCACACCAGAAGACGGTGAGATCAATTGGCAGGCTAGTGCGCTGCAAATCCACAATCTCATCCGTGCATTAACCCATCCTTTTCCTGGTGCTTATACTACACTACGGGGAAAAAAGGTGCAGATTTGGGGTTCTGAAATCCCGGCTCTGTCCATGAATTATGCTGGCAATATCCCAGGCAGAATTATTGGTAAACGTAATGGTAAAATAGAGGTATTAACGGGAAATGGCATTATTCAAATTACCAAAATGCAGTTTGCTGGTGAGGCTGAAAAAGACGCCAAAGATGTTCCGATTAGTGTTAAGGATACATTCAAGGCTTAACCTTTAGTTGTGATTCAGTGCTCAAAAACAGTCTAGTTTGATATCGCGGTATAGGGTGTTAGATGTGCTAACGTCAACCAATCGCATAGTCTATTGCGGCACCTGTCGTGTAATTGCCTGCTTAGACGGGAATGTAAGCACAACGAGTGAAAAATCTTGCATGTAAGGCCGTTAACATGTATAATTATCAAAATGTAAGTTCAAAGGCGTAAAAATGACTAACCCTTCATTGGTTTCATATCATGAGATTTCAAAGTTTTTGACAGAGTCTTTTACAGATTTTCAAGTTAATTATTTGTCTATGGGCCGTGTTTATAGGAATGGCTCTCTTTATTCAATGGCACAAGACGCAAGTTGGGCCTTTGAACATATGGTAATCAATAAATCTCCCCCGGCTGGGCTGATTACTTTTGACGAAGTTGAGGGCAAGCAACTAATGTTAGCAACCGATCAATACGATAACGCCGTGGGTTGGCCAGAAGGGACACGTCACCACGCTTTAGAGCGCCATAATATTAGAAACCTTCTGACCGTATTTATCAAAAAAAATGATTATATTGACCAGTACATGGTTGATATTCATAACTCGGATGCTACTAATATCTACTTAAATAAATTACCTCTAATAGAGCTCATGATTCAATCAACATTGCACCAATTTAAAGGCTTGGTTAAAGATATAAAAAAACAGCCTTTAATCGCAGACAAAAAATTTGTGGTGATGCAGAAACTAAAATCTCAGCAACCTATGCTATCTAGCAATGAATACCTACTCTATCAAAACGATCAGCTGGTAAAAGTAACTGCTAGAGAACACGATTGTTTAGAGTGCTTAGCCAAAGGGGCTAGAGTAAAGGACATTGCTAGAAAATTAGCAATATCACCAAGAACCGTAGAAACCCATTTAAATAGACTTAAAAGCAAGTTGGGCATTTATAGCCTTAGTGGGCTTACCAGCTGCTATTGGGATAATCGCGAATTTTCTTTCGATTAACCGTTCTCTAAAATGTGACCCTATTTGACCATAGTTCTTACTTCAACAAGGCGGTTTTCACTGACCGTTTAGTATAAGCCAGAACTTTTCGATCCCAGTCTTATTTGATGGTATATTGGTGCTAATTATGATGTGAGGTTGTTATGGCTGAAAATATAATGTTTGATTACATTGCGGACGTCGCCGAAATTAGTGAGCAATTCTTTAAGACGCTGAATTTGAATTTTTTTGGCCACATAACCGCTTATCCAGATGGCAGATATAATTTTTTGTGTTCTAAGCGCAATTGGCCAGAGTCATTTGTCCAAAAAAAAATACCCCCTATGGGTTTCACTTTTTACGATTCTATTGTTGATGGCGTAAGACTCCCCAGCATGGATAAGGGTTCAGACTTTGGTTGGAGTGATGAAGCGGCACTTGAGGCTAAAGAAAAATTTAACATCACCAATCCCATGGTG
>JBGSSQ010000360.1:0-3128 GCA_041736975.1 Gammaproteobacteria bacterium | reverse complement strand
GAGGTTCTCTTGTTTAGGGAGGTTATTCTACAGAAATTTAAGCCGATTGACCATCTTTGTAGTCATTATTTATCTTTTATGAGCGATAGCGCCCCAGGAGCCATGGTGAGATGGGCACGATTAACGGCCATGCATGAGCATATTAAGGCATGTGGAGCCTTTGGGAGGTTTATGTTCTGACCACTAAAGCGTGTGATTAGGGCTAGGGATGACTGCTTGCATGGCTATCGATAATGTTTCATCCTCGAGCTGAGCACGTTGATAAGTGTCAAATAGCTCTTGCGTTTCTGATTCAAAGAGCTCCCTGTAAGAATCGTGATCCTTTAACAAGTCGAAATAGCGGCTTAGGTATTTGCATAATGTGCTGCGTTCTTTGCTCAGATCTTTTTGATGGTATTCAAAGAATTTTACGGCGACTTCGTAAAATAGCTTGAGTGACTTCTCTACCTTGCCTGTCTGCCTACAAGCAGAGCCAAGATTATATTTCATGGAAATCGATTCTAGTTCATCATTAGACTCATTAAGGCATTGCTCAAACAGCCGTTCTGCAAGCTCAAATTTATTCGATCGATACGCCTCCAGCGCCCGCTGTTTGGGCGAGGTAAACTGAAACCCCACCGCTTTTAAAATTGCAATCGCACTCTTACTAATCTTAGGAAC
This sequence comes from Gammaproteobacteria bacterium, assembly GCA_041736975.1. Taxonomy (GTDB): domain Bacteria; phylum Pseudomonadota; class Gammaproteobacteria; order JAIEPX01; family JAIEPX01; genus JAIEPX01. Next base: position 2,468 of record JBGSSQ010000360.1, on the reverse strand, counting down.
TGGGCAAGAAATGTAGCCGTTATTGTTAACCGCCTCAAGAGTGTGTTGAGCCAACTCAGAAATAATGCCGCTAAAAGCCCCTTGCGCATACATGATTGCATCAGCCTGAATCCCATATTTTTCACCGGCATTAAATACCTGAAATAGTTTTGTACAATAGCTATTATAAAATTCAGTCTGTTGCTTGGTCACAGCCTCAACTTGCGTTTTTATTTTCAACAACAGTGCTTCATCAGGAATTCTAACGGGTCTATCCAGGTATTCTATTAGTTTTTTCTCAGTGCCAGCCAGGCCTTCGCTGGTGTTTATAAATAGTGCATCAAGAGGATACCCGGGTAATTCGGTGCCAAATAGATGGGGCGGTATTGGATAACCGGTTTCAACCAAGAAAACGAACTTACACTGCTTGAGTAAATCTAGTTGATCTACGCTAAGAGCATGGGCAATTAATTGGTGCATGATTCCAATGTGATTGCAGCCAACTAGATTGACTGAACCATACTCAGCATGTTCTGTTGACTTCCTGGCTTGATGGAAAATCTGATGGTCACGTACAAAGTGGATTTTTTCAAAAAGAGAAGTTAAATACATATTAAGTATAAAGCGATTCACTTGATTTAACTCAGGGACATCTAGTCCCGTGATTTTGCCATGAGCGTTTTTACTCATAAACAGATCATTAATGGCCTGACGAGGAGATGGCCTGCCGCCAACTCCCACCAGCTTGTTCATAGGATTAATCACTCTCTCTGCTTCACTTTGATTGAGCTCGTAACCGATATTTCTATAACCTCTTTCATGCAGCATCGGAATATTACGTCTAAAAAACTCAACTACGTCCGTTGAGCCATGTAGTTCGAAGATAAATAGTGTTTTTTTCATGCAATACCTTGGCGCTAGATGTCTTGACATATTAAAATATTATCAATATTTAGCGCTAGCGAAGCCCCGTCATTGCGGCTGCTTTGCCCGCAATCACGGGAGAACAGCCAACCAATTAATGTACTGTGCCACAACCCTCGTGGCACGCATGTGCCTCATCACCTTCATCACCCTCATCATCAGCACCACTTTCTTCTAGCATGGACATGTCAACATGGTGTTTAACTTGAGCTATGTAACTGTAAAGCTGATGCACGGAAGGCGTGATAAATTCAAAGAAATAGCGACGCACGTCTTCAACAGAGGACTCACGCATTTCACAGAATTTCAACATAGGAGCTTCGTCATCCCCCACACTGGATATCATGATAGGGAAAATTATCATCTGAAAATCTTCGATCTCCGCCCACTCATCATCTGCCGCTCCAACCATAAAGGCATCACACCAATCCTGAATAAGATCAAAATTGATATCTTTGCCAGTACGAGTAGGGTGCAAAGGATAGTACAGCTCGGAAAACACCTCTTCAGCCTGTATAGACTTGACGGTACTATTATACAAACGTATTAAATTTTCAATTATCCGCTCTTCATGCTCAAGTGAGTCAAACTCTGCAGACCCATTGAAAATGGTAGAAAGCCAAACAGAGGGATGCACAACTTCCGGCCCGCAGATCAAGCCAGCCATATAACCATGGGCTTCTTCAATACTAAGGGCTTCTTGCTCTTCTTTTTGTTTGGCGAGGTATTCTCGAAGCTCAGTGACTTCAGCTTCGTCAAGCGGCTTTATAGTAGGTGTATTCAAAGGTTTCTCCTAAGTGATAGCTATGTAGATTCAGCCATAATACCACGTACGCGCACACAATTCACCCTTCTTATTGGGGTCAAGTCTGGAGTAATTGACTAATCGCAGGCAATAAAAGCAACCCAGAACATCACATAAGTCTATTCAACTCGTCAGTTATGTTGAGTTGTTATAACCGCTAAATTCTAGGACAATTACTCCACTGCGCTTCATGCCTGGCCTTCAACACAGAAAGCAACTGCTCAAATTAGCCACTTATGGTCCCTGGTAGCGCATCTATTTTAATAGCACTATCCCAGGGTGACTTACCTACCTCATATAGCTTGTATTCTGACAAATTTTCACGCGTAATCTGGAAAGCGAGATTTGAGAGATAGATTGCCGCATAGGCATCGATGGAACCAGTCTCACCAAGCTCATGCTCAATAGCCAACTGACAGCTATCCAAAGTAGCCGCAATATCAACAGCCTCTAAGTGATCAATACCATCCACAGTCGGCAGCAGATTCTTGGCATCATTAATATCAAAAAAGCTGAAATCAGCACAAACTTCATTGAAATAATTATCCTCAATTTTAATTGAAGCTTGTTTTTCACCTCTATAGTAAAATCCTAGATTTTCTAGCAAATCCAGTATGTTGTTATCATGAGACACAAATTCAATTTTTTTAAAACCACGTGATTTCGCAGTCAAAATGATTTCGCGCAGGCAATGTTGCATTAGCGCTTTATCAGCATCACCCCTCAGTTCAACTGAAAGAAATAAAATATGACTAAGCAC
>JBGSSQ010000332.1:0-3563 GCA_041736975.1 Gammaproteobacteria bacterium | reverse complement strand
ACAGCCATTCAGACCAATTAGAAGGGAAAGCAAGGCACAAGCCAGTGTGGCTAGGTAGTGGCGATTGGTCATAATTATTACTCCTCAAATTATCACTTGATCAGGCCGGGTAAGCTGGGACGGACTGTTACCCTCATAAACTGATTTGCTGATTGTAATAGTAGGTAGTGGAAGTTGTCTACTGTTATGCTACTCTGCCCCCATACAACGAGGAATTTTCACCATGGCTAATCATCTCATTTATGGCGTTCACGCCGTGCAGGCTGTTCTAACGCGTGCAGCGGAGACGCTTCAGCAAATTTGCGTGTTGGCAGGCAAGCAAAATCCTCGCCTCGCCGGGATTATTAATGAGGCTAAAGCCCACAATATTATTGTGGTTGAGCTGTCCAGAGCCGAGCTGGATAAATTATGCAAAGGCGGGATTCACCAAGGTATTGTTGCCTTGACCATGGTTGAAAGTGCCCCTACAGTGACTCTTGACACCCTTTTTGACGGGGGTAAGCCGCTCTTTTTGTTAGTATTGGATGGTATTCAGGATCCCCATAATTTGGGGGCCTGTTTACGGGTTGCTGATGCCGCGGGGGTGGACGCCATTATTGCCCCTAAAGATCATGCAGTAGGCTTGACAGCCACCGCGCGAAAAGTAGCTTGTGGCGCCGCCGAAACAGTTCCCTACATCACAGTGACCAATTTAGCGCGCACTCTCAGAGAGCTTAAAGATCGTGGCTATTGGCTTTACGGTGCCGCGGGAGAAGCCGACGCCTCTCTTTATGAAATGCCGATGAAAAGGCCCTTGGCGCTAGTCTTAGGTGCCGAAGGTAAAGGCCTGCGACGATTAACGCGTGAGCATTGCGACTTCCTGGTAAAGATCCCTATGCAGGGCAGTGTCGATAGTTTGAATGTGTCGGTTGCCGCTGGAATTTGCTGCTTTGAGGTGGTCCGTCAGGGTTTGGCCGTTTCCGCAACACCTTAAAAATGCTTGCTTATCTCAATGATCCGCTTATAATGGGCGGTTTGGTGTGGTTAATTAGTCATGCTGAATTCCTTGCCTCACTCTACTGGAGGAGGCTACTAAACCGAGAGGAAATATTATGAGACATTATGAAATCGTTGTCATGGTTCATCCCGATCAAAGTGATCAGGTTCCGTCCATGCTCAAGCGCTACCAATCTATGATCGAAGAAAGCGGTGGTACAATGCACCGAATCGAGGATTGGGGACGTCGTCAGTTAGCTTACCCTATTAATAAAATCCATAAAGCACATTATATGCTCATGAATGTTGAGTGTAACCAAGACGTGTTGAATGAATTGACCACAGGTTTTAGATTTAATGACGCTGTACTACGTAACCTCGTTATGCGCCAAGGCCAGCCGGCGACAGAGCCATCACTTTTGGTGAAAGGCGATTCGGGTAAAGTAGAGGCTGAAGTTGAAGCCGAAACTGATGTGGTTAAAGCTGATTTTGTTGCTGAAGACCAAGCTGATTAAACGATTTTTGGAGGATAATGAAAGTGAACTATTCACGTCGTAGAAAGTTTTGTAAATTTACTGCAGATGGTATTGAGACCATCGATTATAAAGATATTGAAACCCTCAGAAGCTACATCATGGAAAATGGTCGTATGGTTCCGAGCCGTATTACTGGAACAAGTGCCCGCTTTCAAAGGCAATTATCAACAGCCATCAAAGTGGCTCGATATTTGGCATTGTTGCCTTATTGCGATACGCACTAATTAACTATTGAGGTGATGCAGATGGAAATAATTTTATTAGAGAAAGTCCGCAATTTAGGTGCGATTGGCGATAAAGTAAATGTCAAATCAGGTTACGGACGCAATTATTTAGTTCCCCAGGGTAAAGCTGTTTATGCAACCAATGCTAACATTGCTGAATTCGAAAAACGTCGTGAAGAATTGTTGAAAAAAGAGGCCGCTGTTTTAGCAGAAGCGAAAAAACGTGCGGCTACATTGGAAACATTGGCGCTATCGATTATTGCATTGGCTGCAGAAGATGGAAAGTTATATGGTTCTATAGGGCCTCGTGAAATTGCAAAAGCTTTTGATGATCTTGGTCATCACGTTGACAAAAGTGAAATCGATTTGCTTAACGGGCCAATACGCGAAGTCGGTGAGCACGAGCTTAGCTTGCAAATACACAGTGAAGTAGAATTGAAAATCAAATTGGTAGTGACTGCTGAAGAGGCTTCTCACTAATCCAAGGATTCCGTTCAGTACTGTCAGCGGTTCCAGCTGAAGCAGGAGCCGCTGCAGTAAAAGCGCAGGAAGTTAGCGTTTAAATATTATTGATGATGGGCCAGATGTTTAATGTCTGCTCATGAGGATTTTGCATGCAATCCAGTCGCACTCGGGGAAAAAAAAATACTGTAGACCGCCAGGTTGATGGCATAAAGATACCCCCACATTCCATTGAGGCGGAGCAATCCGTGTTGGGTGGTTTAATGTTGGATAACCAAACCTGGGATCAAATTGCAGGACAGATCACCGAAGTCGATTTTTACCGCTCTGACCACCGCTTAATTTTCAGCTCAATTGAAGCCTTAGCTAATCGCAATGAACCTTTTGATGTGCTTACAGTCAGCGAGTTTTTAAAAGGACATCATCAATTAGCTGAAGCGGGTAGCGACATTTATCTTTTTGAGCTTGCTAAAAACACACCCTCTTCTGCCAATATTAGAGCGTATGCCGAAATTGTACGTGAGCGTTCCGTAGTCCGACAGTTGCTTCATTCTGCCACTGAAATTGCCGATTTAGCCTTTAATCCAGAAGGACGTAATAGTGCAGAGATGATTGATCTTGCCGAACAAAAGATTTTTCATATTGCTGAGCAGGGGCGTTCAGGCTCAGGCCCTGTTAAATTGTCAGATTATTTGGCCATTGCTTCGGAACGTATCGATGCATTGTATCATTCCGATACAGAACTGGCTGTTACCTCCACAGGCTTTAGTGATTTTGATGCCATGACCTCGGGTTTACATCCTGGTGATTTAGTGATTGTAGCCGGACGCCCTTCTATGGGTAAAACAACCTTTGCGATGAATATGGCAGAAAATGTTGCGATTCGTGGTAAAGCGCCTGTATTGGTTTTCAGTATGGAGATGCCTGGCGAAGCATTGGCTATGCGTATGATGTCATCACTGGGACGTATTGATCAAAACACAGTGCGTACCGGTAAATTATCAGATGATGATTGGCCGCGACTTTCTTCTGCAGTTAGCATGCTTTCTGAGGCATCGATGTTTATTGATGATACCCCCGCTTTAAGTCCCGGAGAGGTGCGAGCTCGCTGCCGTCGTATTGCACGTGAGCATGGCGATATTGGCTTGATTGTTTTGGACTACTTGCAGTTAATGCAGGTGCCAGGCTACAGAGAAAATAGAACACTAGAAATATCCGAGATCTCTCGCTCTTTAAAGGCCTTGGCAAAAGAAATGAAAGTGCCCGTGGTGGCTTTATCGCAGTTAAATCGCAGTCTTGAGCAGCGTAGTGATAAGCGTCCTATCATGTCGGATTTACGGGAGAGTGGCGCGATTGAGCAAGATGC
>JBGSSQ010000296.1:0-4922 GCA_041736975.1 Gammaproteobacteria bacterium | reverse complement strand
GATCTCTCTAGGTGTATTACGCTGCTGCAACAATATAAAAGTTGATTTTAGCATGCTAAGACTCTTCAGTCTCCATCAAAATTGAAATAGTTGTCAATGCGTATTACTACGAGATTACTTTTAGAAGTGGGTTGAGTTACTTTGATTATTTCGATTGTTGTAAATGATTTTATTTTAAAGCGAGATAACGTAAATGACTGAAATCGTAGTCAGTTTTGGGTTGCTTATGTTGATATCAGTAACAGATTTAAGAATGATGTCACTGTATTTGCAGGCCGAGAAAATGAATTACTATAAGACCTACACACTAGTACAAGCCCTGCAGCATCCTGTTTGTGCTGTAGGTTTGCCATAGGAGGCATTTATGTTGCTTCAATGGGTTATTGCTATGGGGTTGTCGGCCCTCATTTCCTTGGGCGCAGTGCAAGGCTATATGTTGCTCACAGAGATGCACCGAGTGCAAGTCGCTTTGTCACAAGAGCAGGCTCAGATCCGATTTTTAGTCGGCTATTTTCGAGCCCTTTTTCTTTTGGCGCTAAAGCCACACGAAATTTGTGGTGAGGGTGGCAATGACGCTAAGGTGATAACGCCAGTTAAAAAACAGGGTGATTCTATTCTATCATTGCAAACCTGCCGTCTAGTGAGAGGAGATTATAGTACAGTTCCAATGCAATTTTATGTTGCTAAATCGGAGCTGACGCCAGGGCTAACGCTTTTTGTCAAAGAAGGTGATCATCGGCTAGAAGCATTAAGTAGTCAGTTGCGCTCGTTCTCAGTAAGGCTTTGTGTTTTAAAAGGTAAAGATGCTGGGTGTCAGTCTTCTGAAAAGATACAGGATTTGAGCGCAGTCGAGGGAGTGGATTTCAACCTTGAATTTGTTGCTGATCCGTCCATTGATAGGATGGTTACCTTACAGAATCAACATCGTTGGCACTTTTTTTTGAAGATAGGGAGGGCTGTGTGAGTCAAGTAACCGAACAATCGGGGCATGTGCTGTTTATTGTGATGGTGTTTTTGTTGCTAGCGAGCTTGCTGCTCCTGAGCTCGCTTGAAACCCTAAAAGATGACCATTTCAACACTATTGATTTTGAGGCTCAGTTGAAGGCGCCCGAATCAAATTAGGGTTAATTTTTAACTATAGCCATGCGGCAAACCTCATGGATATGCCTTGACATTCTGCTATATCAGTTGAATTGCCCGATTATTTTACGATGAATCCTAGGGTTATCTTGATTATTTTAGGATTAGTCCTATAATTATCGAATCAGTAAAAGCGGTGATAGCATGATGGGGTGGTACTTTTCGTATCGTGGGCACCCATTATCAGTAGCAGAATTACTTCGTAAGACAATTCCAACCGCTGAAATTTCACCGCCATCTGAATTAGCAAGAGCAGAATTTGAAAAACTTTATTGCCAATCATTTGCTTAAAGCAATCCATTTTTGGACAGACATGGGGTTTGGTGAATATGGCTTGTATTATCTACGCACCATTGATAAAGAAGAAGTCGATTTTGTAGTGACCAAAAATGAAGAGCCGTGGTTTTTAGTTGAAGTAAAATATTCTGATAAGAGTAGTATAAGTGAACACTTATATAAATATCAGGAGGTGACAGGTGCCAAACATGCCTTCCAAGTTGTGATTACTGGAGAGTTTGTTAACCAAGACTGCTTCCATTATAAAAAACCCATTATTGTCCCTGCCATTACATTCCTATCACAATTAATCTGAGATGGAAGTAGTTGAAGGCGCCCGAATCAAGTGATAACCGACTTGTCCGGTGACTTTTGATTTTAGGACTTCCCAGTGATCAGGTATGGGTAGAGGCAAGAGTGTGCGTTCAGCCTCAATATAGATGAGTGCATTAGGTGCGAGTAAATGCGAGGTTGCCAACCAGTCGCACGTGCTGGCCACTAAACCTTTGTTGAACGGAGGGTCTACAAATACTAGGTTGAACTGATTTTTTCCCAATTGATTTAGCAGTGACAGAGAGGGCGTTTTTTCTTGAATTATTGTTACAGGATGTGCGGATAGGTTTTCAGCGGTGGCGTGTAGCTGTTTTATAATGAGCGGATTTTGGTCTACAAAAAAAGCTTGTGCAGCACCGCGTGATAAAGATTCAAATCCTAAAACGCCACTGCCCGCAAATAAATCCAGTGTGGTAATGTCTACCACAGCTTGTTGCAGCCAATTAAATAAGGTTTCACGGATTCTATCCCCGCTGGGGCGCAACTCAGCAGCTTCGGGGAATTGTATCAGACGACCGCGCCAGCAGCCGCCTATAATGCGACATTGACTTTTTTTCAAAAGATGCTGTTCCCTACAGTGATGGTCACTAACTTTTTAGGGTGTATGTGACGTTGAAATGCTGATTTAATATTTTCTACGGTGACGCCGTTAATGTTGTCGCGGTAGGTGTCTAGATAATTGAGCGGTAAGCCATAGGTGGTAATGTTGATAACGTTGCTCAAAATGGCTTGATTACTAGCCAGACGAAGTGGGAAGCCATTAATAATATTGTTTTTAGCTTCATCCAGCTCTTCCGCTGAAGGGCCAGCATCAACATATTGAGTTAAAATGTCACGGGTAATATCGATAGCAGTAATTGCTTTCTCATTGCGAGTTTGCATGCCAATAACAAAAGGCCCACTCATTTTAAGCGTATCAAAGTAACTGTAAACACTGTAGGCAAGCCCTTGTTTTTCACGAACGGCTTTGTAGAGGCGTGAAGTCAGCATTCCGCCACCCAAAATTTGATTGCCGACCGCGAGTGGGAAATAATCCGGTGATAATCGTGAAATCGCACGTTGCCCAATAAGAATGTGCGTTTGTTCAGAAGGGAATCGGATGTTTTTAACTTCATTACTGATGGGGTTTGGCTTAAGTGCCGGCAAAGATAAGGCTTGGCCGTCAGGTAAAGTGCCCGCGATTTTGGTGGCTAACTTTTCGGCGTCAGCGCGCTTAAGGTCACCGACCATCACAATATGAGCATTGGCTGCTGTAAAATGATGTTGATAAAACCTCGCTAAATCTTCAGGTGATAGTTGTGTCACTGTTTTGGTATTACCAAAGGTGGGTTGACTATAGGCTCCGCCGTTAAATACAGCGGCGAAAAAAGCATGGGCGGCAATGGTGCCAGGCTCTTGCTCTTGTGCTTCTAGCCCCGATAAAATTTGTTTTTTCATGCGTTTAAAATCAGTAGCGGGGAACGCCGGTTGATTAATGACTTCGGAAAACATAGCAATCGCAGGATTTAAAAAAGTTTTGTCGGACATGCTTCTGAGTGTCACTGCGGCATAATCTAGCTCTACCATAGAGTGAAATTCTGCACCTACATCTTCAAATGATTGCGCGATTTGGTCTGCACTATGCGATTTTGTACCCTCATCAAGCATGGCTGCTGTGAAGGCAGCTAGGCCTGCGTGCTCACCATCTCTTGAAGAACCAGCGCCAAATACCACGCCAATATCAATGATAGGAATTTCATGCATGGAGACCAAATAAACGTTGATACCATTTTTCATCGTCCAGTGTTGAATAGGGATAATGCTGGGTGTTGCGTTTTGTGCAGAAACGAGTGTAGAAAATATCATAAAAACCACCGATATAAATGTGAAGCGATTGATGCCACGATTATTGAACATGATTATCTCCTTGCTTTGAAGCTGATTGTGGTTCTTTGCCTGTGAGTGGCAAAGGTTTTAACACAGCAACAGTTAGTCCTTCAGTGACCAGATATTTTTTAGCCACTTGTTGAATTTGCGCAGGTGTTACAGCTTGGATATTCTTGACATAATCTTCGCCTAATTTCCAGGATAATCCCATGGATTCTAAGCTACCAATTTCGCTTGCTTGAGTGGTTATAGAATCTTTTTTATACAGTTTTTGAGCAGCGACTTGTGCTTTTACACGAGCGAGTTCGCTGGTTGTCACCGGGGTTTTCTGCAAAAGCTCAATTTGTTGTAATACTGCTTTTTTTACCTCTTCCGGAGTGTGTCCACTTGAGGGTGTTGCACTAATGGAGAGTAAGGTATCCAATCTCTCAAAAGGGTCATAGCCAGCACTAATGGAAGCTACAATTTGTTGATTTCGTACTAGCTCTTTTTCAAAACGCGCGCTGCGTCCTCCGTCGAGAATACCCGTGAGCACATCCAATGCGTAAATTTCCCAAGTGGTTTTAGTGGTTTTAGCTGAGGGCACATTAAATCCCATAACGATCCAGGGTACTTTTGCTGGTGACTCAACAACAATGTTGCGCTGTCCTATGGAGGGGACTTCTTGGGATTCTTTCAGCTTCTCAATTGGTTTGGCGCTAACCGGGCCAAAATATTGCTTGGCTAGTTGATAAACTTCTTCAGCCACCACATCACCGACTACAACCACGGTAGCATTATTGGGTGCGTACCAGCGTTCATACCATGATTTGAGATCTTGCAGTGTGAGCTGTTGGATATCTGACATCCAACCAACCACCGGATGATGGTAGGGGCTGGCGGTGTGGGCTGCAGCCAAAAAGCGTTCATAGGTCAAGGATTGAGGGTCATCATCTGTGCGTAGGCGGCGTTCTTCCATAACCACTTGGTGTTCTTTACTATAGGCTTCCTGATCAAAAATCAGGTTTTGCATTCTATCTGATTCCAGTTCAAAGCTAATGGGGAGTTTGCTTTTTTCAAAGACTTGGTAATAGCCAGTGTAATCCTGTGAGGTAAAAGCATTTTGCTGTCCGCCATTTTTAGAAACGATGGTGGCGAGTTCCCCAGGGCCAAATTTTTTTGTTCCCTTGAACATCATATGTTCCAGCATATGGGAAATGCCGGTGATGCCACCGGTTTCATAGCTAGCCCCCACCTTGTACCATACCTGAGAAACCACAACCGGAGCGCGGTGATCTTCTTTGACCAGCAGCCGTAAACCATTATCT
>JBGSSQ010000291.1:0-7414 GCA_041736975.1 Gammaproteobacteria bacterium | reverse complement strand
GCAGCCCCACCATTCATGCCGACCAGTGTAGGGAAATGCCATATATTGCCAAGGCCCACAACCGCGCCAATGGACGCCATAATAAAGGTCAGTCGTGATGACCAGTGTGTTGTTGTCATGGGTTATTCAAATACTTTATGGAGTTTTTTCTCAACTAATTGATTTTTGAGGCGCACGTAATCAGGGATGCCATTTTTAAAGGGGGGGAAGTCTTCACCTAAAATTAATGGCTGCAAATATTGGCGGCAAGCGGCGGTAATATGCATGCCGTCTTCGCTGATGAACTCAGCAGGTAGGCCTTTTTCTACATTGGCGACTCGTTCTAAGGGCGCCTGGCCAATTTGCCATTGGTAGGGTGTGTCGCTAGTGCGTTCAATAGTGAGCATGACGCCATGCGTGCCTTTAAGGGCTTCTTCTATAGCGGCTTTTCCTAGAGCATAAGCTTGTTCAACGTCAGTTTTGGAGGCAATGTGTCGTGCTGCACGTTGAAGGTAGTCAGCTACAGCCCAATGATATTTGTGGCCAAGGGATGATTTTATCAGCTGCGCTATGGTGGGAGCGACCCCGCCTAGTTGAGCATGACCAAAGGCATCGCGTAGACCTGATTCGGCTAGAAATTGACCTTCCTGGTCACGAACCCCTTCTGAGACCGCAATCACACAATAACCATATTGATTGACGCACTCCTCGACTCTTTGTAGAAAAGCTTCTGGTTTGAAGGGAACCTCAGGGAATAATATAATGTGTGGTGGCTCGGAGGTTTTGTCACTGGCTAATGCCGCAGAGGCGGCTATCCATCCGGTATGTCGGCCCATCACCTCTAAAATAAATATTTTGGTGGATGTAGCCGCCATGCTGGCCACATCCAGGCCGGCTTCTAACGTTGATACAGCCACGTACTTGGCCACAGAGCCGAAGCCTGGGCTGTTGTCTGTGAAAGGTAGGTCGTTGTCTACCGTCTTAGGAATGCCAATGCAGGTCAAGGGATAGCCCATTATTTTCGCCATCTGGGCGACTTTGTGCGAAGTATCTTGAGAATCACCACCGCCGTTGTAGAAGAAATAGCCGATGTCATGGGCCGCAAAGACCTCTATAAGGCGCTCATATTCGGCACGATTCTCCTCTAGCCCTTTGAGTTTGTATCGGCAAGAGCCAAAAGCACTGGAAGGGGTGTGGCGTAACGCTCGGATCGAGGCGGCAGACTCTAGGCTGGTGTCAATTAACTCCTCTCTCAGGGCGCCCAGAATGCCGTTTCGGCCTACATAAACCTTGCCTAGGCGATTGCTATGCTCCCTGGCGGTTTCTATAACCCCACAAGCTGAAGCATTAATAACCGCGGTGGGTCCACCGGATTGCGCATAAAAAATAGAGTTGCCAGCCATGCTAATATCTCGCTATAAAATGATGGCAAGTATATCAGTGGGAGATTTGATTGCCTACCAGATAAATCAATAAGTCGTGAGATAATATTATTGGTTGGATTTTTGAAAATGATATTCGGTCTCAGTTGAATCTACGCCATGAAACTTAATATCGTCAACTTGCTCGAGTGTTAGATTGTTCAGCGGTCCTTTTACTCGGAAGAAGACATGCTCTTCTTCATTTGAAGAATGAACGGCCTCATCAAGTTTCATATTTAACAGGGGATATTCTGTATTTATGTCCATATTAATAATTAAGATGAAGCTGGGGTTTCTTGCAATAGCATTTAAGTCATCAATCAAATCGTTGACAGTTGTGCCATCTTCTGATGTTTGTGCAGTTGGGTTTTTTGCAAAGAGTAATTCTTTTTTTGCCAAAAGCTCGTTGGCATGACTTTTTAATGCTAAATGAGTTAGTGTATCATTGAAAATTTCACTATAAAAAGTGTGTGGGATTTTTTCTCTACAAATATATTCTAACAGAATGAGTGACTTTAAAAGAGATTGCCGAGCAGATCGATTTTCAACTTTTATACCTTCTTTAGAGCACAATTTACTCACTAAGATTGCTTGGCTTTTCTGGGCAGGATCAGTGATAGTATTTATTGAATTATACACGTCTAATAGGCTAATAGGTTGCTTTTTATGAAAGAAAAAAGTTGGTTGGAAATTGGAGTTAATTGGCGTTTGATCTGGATTTTTTGGTCTTAGTATTAACTCTGGGGTAATGATGGTTTGAAGGGTATATTTTTGAAAGATATTAGAAAGTCGCGTCCAACTTGATTGGACTTGCCTAATAAATTCAGCTTGAATGTCAGAAAATGCAATCAAATCAAAATTAGGCAAGTACAAAACCCAGCATTGAGGTGATCGGCCATATCTTGCACCAAAATGGCTGAGTGCTTCTGTAAAGTATTGGGAAAAGCTCTCTGTCAGAGTTAAAGACATCTCTTGAGAATTATTAAATGGGATAGTGGCAAAGACATGTAAACAGTGTGTAGAGTTTTGCATAAAACGCCATTTGATTTTTTCTAATTTTGCAAAATCGTTACCTAAATGCTCTCTTAAAAAGGCGCACTTAGGGTCACTGAAATCAGGGTAATTTGGTAGGTGTCGATTGGTCAATTCGTTTAGTTGAGCAAGTTTTTCAATGGCTAGTGCGTCCCGCTTATCCTTCGCAGGAACAGCCTTCCAGTATGCATCTACTGCTTCATCACCGTTTAGTCGAAGAGGGTGGACAAATTTTACCTCTCCAATCTCTGGGATATTAAATCGATTGGTTTTTTTCATTATTTATAACCTTTTATGTGTGGGTTAAAGTATACGGTTGGTGACGGTATCATGTCTCATAAGTAGTGATAATATATAGTATAGTATGCCAGCTGCTAAGGCAAGGATGCTTTTAAAGGCGGTCAATGGCGCTTTAATTAGCCACTGTAGGCGCTAGGCTCCCACAGTTTAAGGCTATGTGGTTAATATTGGATTTTCCATAAATTTAATATATAATCTATAGGGTTGATTCTGTGTTGCTAAAGCTGCATATGTGGGATTGAACTCAGGTTTGATTTACCCGCCATGGCGCGTAAAAAGCACTGGAACAGTCTGGAATTCATGTTGTTGAGCTTGAGGATTTACGCGGCCATATATCAGTGTGGACTAAATTTAGCGCTATGATAATGGCTTATTTCCCAACCTGGTCTTACCGCTCTATCAATGGCGTCAAACGTCAAAATAAAATAGCAATGGCTGAACAGCCCTCTGTGGTATTATTTACCTCTGGTTCTGAAGGCACACCTAAAGGGGTGGTATTATCACACAAAAATCTGCAAGCCAATCGCTATCAATTGAGCTCTTGCATTGATTTTACCGAACAAGATAAAGTGTTTATTGCCTTACCTATATTTCACTCATTCGGATTAACCGGTGGCATGTTGCTGCCTATTCTTTCTGGTGCGGAAAAGCTTCGCATTGAAACGCTGACGACATGGACACATAAATTTGGCGTTAGAATATTTGACGGCTATGGTGCCACTGAATCGTCCCCGGTGCTCGCTACCAACACACCAATGCAATACCGTACTGGTACGGTGGGGCGATTATTACCTGGCATACAGTACACCATTAAACCTGTTACCGGTATTGAGGTGGGTGGTATATTGAATGTATACGGACCCAACGTTATGAAAGGCTATTTGTTGGCTGATAATCCTGGTGTTATAGCCGCTATGGCCGATGGGTGGTATGATACCGGTGATATAGTCTCTATAGATGAGCAAGGATTTGTGACCATACAAGGCCGTGTTAAACGCTTTGCAAAAATTGCTGGTGAGATGGTGTCATTGTCAATGGTGGAGTCGTTTATCAATGCACTATGGCCTGATTTTCAGCACGCAGTAGTCAATATGCCTGACAGTAAAAAAGGTGAACAGTTGGTGTTGATGACAACGCATAAAGCAGCGAATCGTGAAGATTTGGTCAAGTATGCAAAAAGTGAGCAAATCAGTGAACTGAGTATTCCCAGGAAGATAGTTATTGTCGATAAATTGCCATTGTTGGGATCTGGGAAGGTTGATTATACCCGTATTAAGACAGAGTTATCCGAAGCGTGAGTTTATTAAAACTGGGCATTGTGTATAATGAGATGGTGTCCTTAAGGCAGCAATGCCGACTGCGGCATCTCCAGCCCTTAGGGTAAGCTTTTTAATTTCAATTTGTAGGTGAGTGATGAGAATTCAAATATTAGGTGCCTGTGGGAAATTTATGAGTGGTTTGGCTTTGATGGCTAAACAGCTGGGACATGATGTGGTGGGGATAGATAAGAATATTCAATCTGAGTTGGCGCAGCAGTTGGTTGATGCTGGCATCCCTCTACAAGAAGGCTACGGTGCGGATTTGCTTGATAGGCAGGCTGATTGTGTGGTGGTTGGCAATGTCATGTCTAGAGGGTATCCGGTGGTTGAAGCGTTGCTGGATTCGGGGTTGCCTTATACGTCTGGGCCTCAATGGTTGGCGCAAAACGTATTAACTTCGCGTTGGGTGATTGCCGTGAGTGGAACGCATGGTAAGACCACTACCTCGAGTATGGTGGCTTGGATTTTGGAAAGTGCCGGATTAAACCCAGGTTTTTTAATTGGTGGTGTACCACACGATTTTGGTATTACCGCTCGTTTGACCAACTCTCCTTATTTTGTTATTGAAGCGGATGAATACGATAGTGCTTTTTTTGATAAGCGACCTAAATTTATACATTATAGACCTAAGACGCTCATTGTTAATAATATTGAATTTGATCATGCCGATATCTACGATGACATTGAAGCCATTAAAAAACAATTTCATTTTTTAATTCGCACAGTACCTAGTCAAGGTCAGATTATATTCAATGGCCAAGATGTAGAATGCGATGATGTGCAAGCACGAGGTTGTTGGAGTGGTGTGACAAAATTTGGTGGTGATTCAAGTGATTGGCAGGCTCGTGAAGTCACTAACGATGGCAGCGAGTTTAGCTTGTACCGTTGTGGGCAGTGCGTTGGTACCTTAAAATGGACCTTATTGGGGCAACACAACGTCGACAATGGGTTGGCAGCTATTGCTGCGGCTGTGCATGTGGGCGTTGCTCCTTCCAAGGCAATAGAGGCTCTTGCTAAATTCAAGGGTGTGGCAAGGCGTATGCATTTCCGAGGTGAGGTTTCAGGTATAAAAATCTACGACGATTTTGCTCACCATCCTACAGCGATTAAAACAACGTTGGCTGGTATGCGTGCGAACATTGGCAAAAAGCGGTTATTCACCGTGGTCGATTTTGGATCTTACACTATGCGAACTGGGCATCATCAACAAACGTTATCCAATGTGTTTACAGCTGTTGATGGAGCCTTCTTTTTAGCGCCACCTAGCGTAGAATGGGATGTGCAAGCGCTGGCTAATTCACTGCATTGCCCGACCACTATTTGCCAAACCTTAGCGACTTTGGCCGAAGCCGTGCAAGAAAAAGTTATGGCAGGCGATATTGTTTTAGTGTTATCGAATCAAGACTCGGCGGCCATTGTGAAGTCTCTTGGAATTGAATAAAATGAATAAAAAACTAACTGTGACCGTGGCTTTAACAGGTGCTTCAGGACTTCGGTATGGTTTGCGCTTGTTAGAGTGTCTTTTGACTGATGGTCATACCGTTTATTTGCTGATTTCTGAAGCGGCTAGAGCCGTTGCTATTCATGAAGAAAACCTTATTATTCCTGGCCAAACGTCATTAGTAGCCGAGTTTCTACAGCAGCGTTTTCAGTTTGCCTCTGAACAGCTCAGCGTTTTTTCTGCTAATGAATGGACAGCGCCTATTGCGAGTGGCTCAGCGGTTGTTGACGCTATGGTGGTTTGTCCCTGCAGTAGTGGTAGTCTTGCCGCCATCGCCAACGGTCTTAGCAATAATTTAATAGAGCGTGCTGCTGATGTGATGCTTAAGGAGCAACGTCAGCTGATTTTAGTGCCCAGAGAAATGCCACTGTCAGCGATTCATTTGGAAAATATGCTCAAACTAGCTCGTTTAAATACCACTATAATGCCAGCTTCGCCTGGGTTTTATCATCAACCAAAATCCATTGATGATCTTGTTGATTTTGTTGTGGCGCGGATTTTAACTACCTTAGGTCTAAAGCAAAAATTAGTGTTGCCATGGGGCGGAGACGGGGGGCAGATTCTATGAATTTCAAAATCACCACACATAAAGATATTATGAAGTGTTTTTTTAGTGTCACACGGACACTTTGTGGAAAGGAGGCGTGCAATGTCTGTCTTAATAAAAGGACTTAAGCTAGTTTTGCGGACATTAGGTCCGGTTTTTCCAGGGATAACGACCCGCATGGCTCACAAGCTTTTTTTTACTAACTGGCGGTTTAAGAAGCCGCGTATAGAGCAAAAGATTGCCAGCATGGCTAAAGCGAGGGTGGTTGATGTCAATGGAGTGCCCATACGCTTATGGCAGTGGGGTGAGGGTGAGCCGAAAATTTTATTTATTCATGGCTGGTCTGGTCGGGGGACTCAAATTGCTTCATTTGTAAAACCACTGGTTGAACAAGGATTTTGTGTGCTTAGCTTTGATGCACCTGCCCATGGAGAATCTGGTGGCAAGCGTACAGATGTTTTTAAAATTGTTGAGAGTTTGTCTGTTGTTTTAGATCAAATTGGTCCATTACACGGTGTCATTACGCACTCTTTGGGTGCTACGATTTTATCTCAGTTACTCACTGAGGAGTTAATTCTCAAGAAAATTGTACTGCTTTGTCCGCCTACATCTCTTGATGTGATACTAAAAAACTTTCAGCACCAATTAGATCTACCTTCAGAGATCATAGCAAGGCTTAGACGTTTATTGGTAAAAGAATTTGGTGCAGAGATGGAAGAGCGCCTATTACTGTCAAATAAAACCTGGCGATTTAATTGTCCTGTGTTGATTATTCATGACGAACATGATGAAGGCGTCAATTGGCATGCTAGTGAAGAGTTGGCAATGAAAATGCCTGAGGCTGAATTTTATAAGACACAAGGTTTAGGGCATGTTAAGATTTTATATGCACAATCTGTGATATCTAAAGTATCTAGTTTTTTCTCAGTTTAAAACCAACAATCGATACTTCACTATTCGTCAACTAACGTGGTCCTAACATAGGCGTGAGATCCAACAGTTGTAAAGGAGGGAGCAGAATCTGCCCCTTCCTGTTCCATGCGTGTTGTCGGTGCTTAAAGTCTAAGCGTGAATACTTAGAATGCGCTCTCAACTCTTAGTTTTTGTTTACCTTGGTCATTCGAATACTCTTAACAGCGTAAGTAAACTCTTCTTTTGTTGAGTCGGTATATAGGTAGACATTATCAAATCTAGTACCATTAACTACCACTCCATTGATTTGTATTGACTTACCTGCGGTGAAAGTGCCATCAAGAGAAACATACTTAGGGGTGTGCTCCACATAATGACCTTGGCCTAGTTGATATATAGCGCT
>JBGSSQ010000251.1:0-1710 GCA_041736975.1 Gammaproteobacteria bacterium | reverse complement strand
ATGTGAATGATGATGATGTGTGCCCATAGCAATATCAATCTTTAGTTGCCAGATCTGAAGTATATATCAATCACGCAATAATTTCTCATTCACTGCTAATGGCGTAGGGAAACGCATAACCGTCCAGTAACAGGAGACAATGAACGTGATGATAATAGCAGCTTGAGCCATGTATACAGTGAGTGAACTTGTGAGATGGTACTCAATTGCCATATAGATCAGTAGCAAAGAGAATTCACTCATCTGTCCAAGACGTACCCCAATCTCCCAGCTGATCGATTTGACTTCACCTGCACGATAAAGTAACCAGCTAAAAATGATGGGTTTTAAGATTAACATTAAACTGGCGAGTGTAAGTGCTGGCACGATGACTTGCGATGCATAATCAAAGTTGAAAGCAGCGCCCACTGTGAAGAAAAAGACGACTAAGAAAAAATCGCGTAGTGGTTTTAAACTTTCGGCAATGTAGAAAGCGATTGGGTTGGTCGCGATTGCAATGCCGGCAATGAATGCGCCTATTTCTTCTGATAGGCCCAGATTAAAGCTAATCTCTGCAAGAAGTAAGCACCAGCCTATCGATAAAATAAAAATATACTCTTGAACTTTATCAAATCGCTCAAGCAGCCTACGTAAGACGTAACGCTGAAATAGATAAGCAATCACAATTAAAATAGGAAACGCACTCAGCGTAATGCCGAGACTGATCCAAGAGTTCTCGGAAGTGATCTGTAATCCCAGAATGGCAGCCATGGCGATAATGTCTTGCAGCAATAGAATGCTAATGACTAATTCACCAGTATGTTGATGGTGGAGAATCGTGGTTGGCAGTAGTTTGATCCCAATAATGGTGCTTGAAAACATGCAAGTGACACCAATCAACACACTATCTTGCACGCTGTAATGGAATAACCAGGCGGTTAAAAAGCCTATACCAAAAAACAAGACTGAGCTTGTGAGTGTGATCAAGCTCATTTTTCGCAAGGAATGAAATAAATTTTGGGGTTGAAGATGCAATCCTAATAAGAACAATAAAAAGATAATGCCTATGTCACCAATTTGCCTAATCAACATGGAATTGTTGACGAGTTTAAATCCCCAGGGTCCAAATAAAGCGCCGAGTGCAATATAAGCAACTAATAAAGATTGTCGTGTATAGAGAGCTAGGGTCGATAGAACCGCAGTGCCTGTAAAAATGACAAAAATGATGAAAGTAATGGTATGCGGTTCTGTCGGCATCAATCGTCCTCTAGCAAAGAAACCAAACGCGCATTACCACCGACTGCTGTGGTGTTGATGGAGATGGCACGTTCGACACATAGTCTGGGTAAATAATGAGGTCCACCTGCTTTAGGTCCGGTGCCTGATAAGCCTTCACCGCCAAAAGGTTGTACCCCAACGACAGCCCCTATTATATTACGATTGACGTAGATATTCCCTATTGGCATCCGATGAGCGATGTATTGAACGGTGGCCTCTACGCGACTGTGAATTCCTAAGGTCAAGCCATATTTGGTTTGCGTGATGGCATCTAGCACTTCTGAGAGGCGATCACTTCGATAACGCACTACATGCAAGATGGGACCAAATACTTCTCGCTCCAATACCTTGAGATGATCTATTTCAAACAGGGTGGGTGAGAAGTAATTCCCGTTCAGCTGAGCGGGGATAGGAATCTCAGCCAGTAATTTTCCTTGCTGAAGCATTCGATTG
>JBGSSQ010000227.1:0-3971 GCA_041736975.1 Gammaproteobacteria bacterium | reverse complement strand
ATTGGCTATCCAAGGTAACGGGAGTGCATATAGGGAGAGTCGGTGATACCAACGCACGTTGCTAATTTGACGGCGGCAGGTTAGATAAAAGCCATAAGCAAAAAACACAATAAAAAAGAAACCACAAGCCACCATAAGCCTAAAGGACACGAAGAGTGGAAATACGTTGGGAACCGTAGACCATGCAGCTTCATCAATTTGTGCAGATGTTGCTTCCGCAGGGTTATCCGTGAATTTTTTTAACAATAGACCATAGCCTAAGTCGTTGGCGTTATCTTCCAGGATTTTTTTTGCATCGAGATTGGTGGGTTCTTTTTGTAAAATTTCTAGTGCCCCATAGGCTTTCATGCCATTAGCGATTCTAGGTTTAGCCGCATCCACCAGCTCTACAATACCGGGGAGTTGTTGATCAACAGATCGTGTGGCAATAAGGCCTAGCATGTAGGGGACTTCTATTTTGTAATGAGTGCTTTGTGTTTGCACATCGGGAATGCCGAATAAGGTAAACGGCGCCGGTGCTGGTTCTGTGTGCCACATGGCTTCCATTGCGGCAACTTTCATATGTTGATGAGCGGTGGCAAAGTAACCGCTTTCGTCCCCCAGTACCACAACAGAAAGTGAAGTCGCTAAACCAAAAGAAGCGGCTACCGTCATGGAGCGTTTGGCGAATTCAATATTGCGGTTACGTAGTAAATAATAAGCACTAATCGCCATGACAAACATGGCGCCGGTAACATACCCCGCACTGATGGTATGCACAAACTTGGCTTGGGCAACGGGATTAAAAAACACCTCAGAAAAACGGGTAATTTCCATGCGCATGGTTTCAAAATTAAACTTTGAGCCGGCGGGATATTGCATCCAAGCGTTGGCAATTAAAATCCACAGTGCAGATAAACTTGATCCTAACGCGACTAGCCAGGTAACGACAAGATGTTGAACCTTGGACAGTCGCTTCCAACCGAAAAAGAATAATCCTATGAATGTTGCTTCTAAAAAGAAAGCCATCAGTCCCTCAATAGCCAGTAGGGAACCAAAAATGTCTCCCACATAGTGAGAGTAATACGCCCAGTTGGTACCAAACTGAAATTCCATAGTGACGCCGGTTGCGACCCCCATCGCGAAATTAATACCAAACAGCACCCCCCAAAATTTGGTCATCTCTCGCCAGATTTCACGATTAGTCATGACATAAACAGTTTCCATAATGCCTAGTAACACCGATAACCCTAGGGTTAAGGGGACAAAAATAAAATGGTACATTGCGGTAATGGCAAATTGTAAACGCGACAAAAGTACGACATCAAAAACCATTTTGTTCACCTTTTAAGTAGGAGGGAGGGGCTGAGGAAAGTAAATGTTGGGCAGTGCGCTGAGGATTTACCGAATGTGAAGTGGGGTGTGAAAAACATAATTTCCACAATACGAATAGCAAGCACACTTTAATGGCTAGCACGGCACTGATTTCCCAGCGAATCTGTCTTTGCTTTGTTGGCATCAAGTAAACCTTAATAGAGAGAATTCACATTAGCGGGGACACTTTACAACATCAGCCTCCTATGAGGCAAGGACATACGTTGTACACCGAGGTTGCCCGCCATTGACTTTTAACGGTATTTCACCGTTAATGGGAATCACACGGCCTTTAATATTTTGTTAAGAAAGGTAACTTATACTCGTGATTTCCGTATACTAGAGAGAAACAAGATTATGAAATTACGCTGGAATGAAGTCAAAGACTTCCTTAAAGAGCGAGAAAACGCCGAATTCGATAAGGAATTTAAAAGCTACCAAGCCGTCATTCATCATCTAGTGAACCTGCTCAAGGCAGGGCCTCTTTCGAAGCAAGAGGAGTTAGCCATAAGGTCAAAGTTGGAGAATGCCTTTCAAGGGACTAATCAGTTGCTTTCTCAGTCAGGAAGTGGCGATAATCAGGCGTTATTGTCAAGTAATTATGCTAAAATAACTAAAGTTTTGGATGAAAACCCCAAAACATTAAGTGATTTATCACTGCACAAGGAGTTGATGGCGCTGAGTGAAAAAGTTGAGCGTTTGAAGGCGCAGCTGTTGAAAGAATTTTTTCTGAAAAAACCTGATTCACCCAGCCAGTTGAAGATGGTTATCATTGGATCGAATGTAGAGATTGCCATAAACGAATACCGGGAGCTTTTTGATAGCATAACAAACTTTGATGTGCCAAAAGAATGGCGGATACTGTATGGCAGTGAAAAAAGAGCTGTCAGCCAAGCACTGGTTTTCCCTCAGTTACTTATTACTCTGGCTAAACTATGGGCTCATGTTGGGGAGCGAGACTCTCTACCCGATTGTTTTAAAGAGGGTTTGAACACTTTGTTAAAGGCCATCAACCAAGAAGAAGAAAAATCTGAGATGTTTACACGATTAGTCAGTAAACTGGTTACAAAGCATATCGCTAATCAACAAGATAATCAGTTGTTAATTGACAAGACTGAGCTGGAGCTGGACATAGCTCATAATTTTGTTGCAGATGCCTTAGATAAACTGACGGATATCATCGATCAAAATTTAAATCTGTGCAGCATAGAGTCAAAGCTGGGCATTAATTCCCCCGTGAATGATAAACCTACTACTTTTGGCGCGCCACTTCAACGACAACCCACCTTTTTTGATGGGGCACTTAAACAGGATGAGTTAATACCTCAAACCAACACCAATAATGCAGATCACAATTGCATTGGTAAAGACAAAGAAGAAATGAAGTCATTCTAGGCGGTATTTTCTCTCCTTACCGTCATTGCGGGCGTAAAGATTGCTATTACCCCGTGGGTTATTTATAATGCCACTGATCAAATATAGGGTGTTAAAAATGGCTAAAATATTTATTGTAGATCTCAAAGGCACAGAGATTTTAGAAGAAGAAATTCCCATATTAAAGCACCCCAATGTGGGCGCGCTATTATTATTTACCCGCAATTTTTCAAATCCCCAGCAATTAAAGAACCTTATAGCTGAGGTACGGGCTATTCGTCCTGATATTTTTATTGCTATCGATCATGAGGGCGGCATAGTACAACGTTTACAGCGTAACGGCTTTCGCTCATTACCGGCTGCTAGAGTCTATGGCGATACATACGATATCAATCCAGAAACAGGGATCAAGCTCGCTCAACACTTTGGCGAGATTATGGCAACTGAGTTATTGGCTTATGGTATCGATTTAAGTTTCGCGCCAGTACTGGATCTTCATGGCTGTAGTGATGTGATCGGCAAACTCGATCGTGCTTTTCATGCTGACCCTGAGGTGGTAGTAAAATTAGCCACTGCCTTCATCGAAGGCATGAACAAAGCCGGCATGCCCTCTGTTGGTAAGCACTTTCCAGGCCACGGTTCTGTAACTTCAGATTCTCATATCACCCAACCCATGTTAGACAAGTCAGCTGAAGATTTAAGAAATACTGATCTCAAGCCCTTTATAAAATTAATAAGCCAAAATAAACTAGATGCCGTGATGCCTGCACATGTCACTTATACCGCAATCGACCCTGTAGCACCTGCGGGTTTTTCGAAAATTTGGTTAGATACTGTTTTACGTAAAGAACTTCAATTCCCCGGTTTAGTTATCAGTGACTGTTTAGGGATGGCTGGTGCTGATATCGGCAATATGAACACACGCGCCAATCAAGCCCTACAAGCCGGCTGTGAAATGTTAATAGTCTGCAACCAATCACGTGAATTATTATACACAGTATTACAAACGGTCACCTTCAAGCAAACAGAAGAATCTTTACAACGTATCGAAGCCTTCAAAAGCAAAATGCGCTATTTTTCAGATAATAAAACCGCAAAAGTGACGGTAGACCTTGATTTGCCCAACCACCAGCCAACACCAAACCACACCAAAGATTCATCCAAAACAGCGCATAATGAAGAACTGAATAATACCAAATCGAGTTAGGTTGTTTGGTCATATGCCTCCGCTTAGTGCTAAGGTC
>JBGSSQ010000205.1:0-3392 GCA_041736975.1 Gammaproteobacteria bacterium | reverse complement strand
AGTATTATTCCCTTCTGCGCACTGGTTGGAACCGCTATGATTTGTTTTTTAGGTATCAAAGTCAGGCGCATGCAGAAATCAGCTCAGGATTTATTAAAGCCTGAAGTAATAGGATAACGGCGGTCACGTCCAAAAGCTTTTTCGGTGACGCGTACACCAATAGGCGCTTGGCGGCGTTTGTATTCATTTCTATCGATCATCTTGATGACTTTTTGCGCGGTGGAACGGTCAAAGCCTTGAGCAACAATATTGTCTAGGCTTTGATCTTGTTCGATGTAGAGCGCTAAAATACCGTCAAGAATATCATAAGGGGGAAGTGTATCTTGATCTAGCTGATTAGGGGCAAGCTCAGCTGTAGGTGGGCGGTCTATAATAGCTTGGGGGATAACAGGGCTGATGGTATTACGATAGTTGGCTAAACGATAGACCCACGTTTTGGGGATATCTTTGATGACAGCAAAGCCGCCGACCATATCACCATACAGTGTGCAATATCCTACAGACAACTCGCTTTTGTTGCCTGTGGTGAGGACTATAGCACCTGTTTTATTGGAGATGGCCATTAATAAAATGGCACGAACACGTGCTTGAATATTTTCTTCTGTGGCATCAGGGGCTAGGCCATGAAATTCAGGAGCCAAACTGTTTAGAGTTGCATTGAATATAGGCTCAATAGAGATAATACGGTGTTTCACGCCTAGGGCTTCAGCCCCTTCTCGGGCACCGGTCATACTCAGCTCAGAGGTGTATTGCGATGGCATGACTAATGCTTCTACGTGCTCAGCACCAATGGCGTCTACCGCCAGGGCAAGGGTAAGCGCAGAATCAATACCGCCAGACAAACCAAGGATGGCAGAATGGAAGCCATTTTTGCTAATATAATCACGTAAACCTAATACTAAAGCCTGATAAATTCTTGCCTCAGGACTCAGAGTGGGGGTAATGTGGCTAGACACAATTTTTAAGGTTTGGCCTACAGAAATCTCTACAACTTCCAGCGTTTCTTGATAAAAAGGGGCCTGGTGTTGAATGCTGCCATCGGCATTAAGCGCCATAGAGCCGCCATCGAAAACCAACTCATCTTGACCGCCAATAGTGTTGACGTAAATTAACGGCATATTACCTTCTTGGGCTCGCTCACCCATGATTTTTTCACGCAATTCACGTTTATGAGCATCAAATGGGGAAGCGTTGATACTAATCATTAATTGAGCGCCATCCGCTTTGGCTTTTTGCATGATGCCTGGAAACCAAAGGTCTTCGCAAATCGTTAACGCGATAGGAACATTGTTAATCTGTGTGATACAGCCGGTATCGCCTGCAGTAAAATAGCGCTGTTCATCAAAAACACCGTAGTTAGGTAGTCGTTGCTTGTAGTAGCGAGTAACAATGCTGTGATCACGTATATGAACCAGCGCGTTATAATGATTGTGAGACTCATCGCGCCATGGCAAGCCGACTATGACGTCTATTTGCGAAGTGGCGGCTAGTATTTTATCCAGTGCAGCTTCTACGCGGATGTAGAGTCCAGGACGCAACAATAAATCTTCGGGAGGGTAGCCAGTGATAGCGAGTTCGGAAAACACAACAACGTCAGCATTAAGTTCATCACGTGAACGTTGAATTTGTGTGATTATTTTGTGCGTATTGCCTTCAATATCACCCACTAAAAAATTCAATTGCGCCATGATTATTTTGAGTGAGTGTGACATGATTAAACAGCCTTATCCGAGTAAAAGAGCCGCGACTACTTGACGATCTTCCGCCATTAAAACAGTAAAAGTTCTACAGGCTGCGGCAGTGTCCATAATTTCATAGCCAATGTTATGTTGAATTAAAGGGGCGAGTATTTCTGTGGGAGGGAATTGTAATTTTATACCCGTGCCGAGTAAAACCACTTTGGGTTGCAGCGCAATCACAGCCGCCCAATCGATGATACCAAGATCGTTGAGGGTTTGTGGACGCCAATTCTCGATTAATGTCTGTGCGGACACGATCAAACTGTTAGTGTAAGTTTTATCATTGATCAAAACCTCATGTGGTTTACAACCGCGAATATGGAATTGGCCGCTGGGGGAGTCTTGTCTTAGTTCTATCATAGTATCTCTGCTTAAAATACGTCCAAAAGGACTTTGTAGACCAAATGTAACACAGTTTGATATTACCAGCAATTCTGGGTGGATTGCTGGAATTTTCTTGATGAGTAATGGTAAAGAGCTGGGAGGGCAAGAGGGTAGGATTGTTGAGATTTTGCTTCAAAGCTGGCAGACCGGGACGATATTCGTTACTCTTCAGACTAGGAAATATGCGACGGTACGGAGGTGCTATGGAAAAAGTGATTGTTAGAAGAGAGGTTCAACCTCTTTCATTGCCTAACCAAGCGTTAGACCCGTTGTTAGCCCGTATTTATGGGGCTCGTGGGATTCTAGGGGCGGGGGAGTTAGAGCGTGATTTACGGGCCTTGTTGCCCTTTACTGGTCTGGGAGGCATAGGGGCGGCTGTTGAAGTGTTGTATCAAGCACTGGTTGAGCGAAAACACATCCTGATTGTCGGCGATTTTGATGCGGATGGGGCCACTAGTACCAGCGTTGCAGTGACTGCTTTGCGGAGCTTTGGAGCGGAGAAGGTGTCATACATTGTTCCTAACCGCTTTGAGTACGGCTATGGGTTAACGCCTGAGATTGTAGCCTTTGCGGCTGAGCAAAATCCCGATGTGTTGGTGACGGTGGATAACGGTATTTCAAGTATAGAAGGGGTGCAAAGCGCCAAAGAGCGCGGTTGGCAAGTAGTGGTGACCGATCATCACCTGCCTGGTGCAGAGTTGCCAGCGGCCGATGCTATTGTGAATCCGAACTTGGTTGATGATCCTTTTCCGAGTAAGGCAATGGCCGGTGTAGGCGTGATATTTTATGTGATGTTGGCTTTGCGTAGTCGTTTGCGTGAAGGCGCTTGGTTTGCTGCTAGCAATATTCCAGAGCCGAATATGGCGGAGCTACTTGATTTAGTGGCCTTGGGTACAGTGGCTGACGTGGTACCACTTGATCAAAATAATCGCATTTTAGTGCACCAAGGTTTGGCGCGTATTCGTGCCGGTGCAACACGGCCAGGGATTTTGGCGCTCATTGAATTAGCTGGGCGTGATCCTTCGAAACTGGTGGCCAGTGATTTAGGCTTTGCCGTTGGGCCGCGCTTGAATGCAGCCGGGCGCCTGTCGGATATGTCTAAAGGTATTGCTTGCTTATTAACCCCTGATTTTCAAACTGCGCGGGTTATGGCGCAAGAATTAGATCAATTGAATCGCGAGCGTAAAGACATTGAATCAGATATGCGCGATAAAGCCATACAAAGCTTGGCGAAATTAAAATTTGACAAAGATTTACCCGTAGGGCTGT
>JBGSSQ010000160.1:0-3842 GCA_041736975.1 Gammaproteobacteria bacterium | reverse complement strand
GCGCTAAAAAGCCTGATCACATTCTCTCTCATCAGCAGTCTATTTTTAATGTCACTTAATTTTAGCTATCCCCCAACCGATCATCGCTCGGTAAAAACATTGGCTATAGCCCTCAAACCATTACTCAAAGAAAGCGATACCGTCTATTCCTATGCTGACCACTACCAAGATTTGCCTGTCTATTTAGGACGTCGGGTGGTTATGGTAGAATACTATGGCGAATTGTGGCATGGGCTTATTTACAGTAAGAAAGACAGTATTTGGGTTACAGACAAGAACTTTTGGCCCCGCTGGTCAAAGCCTAATAGACAGTTTATGATCATGAGTCTGGCCGCTTATCAGCTTGCATTGGATCAACATGCTGGCCCGCTCTATGAGATAGCACGTACTAAACGCAATATTCTGGTGAGTAACTTCCCTAACCCGGAACAGGACAAATCAATATGACACTACCGATGTTTTCACTCCTCATGCTAGGCGTGCTGCTTAACGCCAGCGCCCAACTGCTGCTTAAAGCCGGTATGACACAAATTGGCGCTTTTGAATTTCAACTTAGCAATGCTCTACCCATAGGCCTACAAGTTGCTAGTAATCTCCCTATTATGCTGGGAATAAGTGCTTATGTGATTAGTGTTTTGGTTTGGATGCTTGTGCTCTCCAGGGTTGACGTGAGTATCGCCTACCCAATGATAAGTATTGGTTATGTGGTTAACGCCATTGCCGCTTTTTATTTATTTGCTGAACCCCTATCTGCTTTAAGAGTGGGTGGGATATTTATTATCTTGATGGGCGTTTTTATGGTTGCCCGGAGTTAAACAATGAATGATACTTTTTTACCTTTCGCTAGACCGGATATCAGCCAAGCAGCTATCGATGAAGTCATTGCCTGCTTAAAGTCAGGCTGGATTACTACAGGGCCACGCACCCAACAATTCGAACAAGATTTAGCCGCATACTTACAAGCACCCCACGCACTTTGCTTAAACTCCGGGACTGCGGGGCTGCATCTCGCCTTAATGTGCTTAGATTTGCAGCCTGGTGACGAAGTCATTACCACACCTTTTACCTTTGTTGCCACACTCAACACCATTGTGCACGCCGGTGGCAAACCCGTTTTAGTTGATATTGATCCACAGACTTACAATATGGATATTCAACAGATCGAAGCTAAAATCACCCCACAGACTCGCGCCATTGTTCCTGTACATTTTGCCGGTTTGCCCGTTGATTTAGATCCTCTCTATGCATTAGCTAAAAAATACAACCTGACTATTGTCGAAGATTGTGCCCACGCCATCGGCGCTCATTACAAAGGCAAACCGCTAGGCAGCTTTGGTGACCTGCAGGTATTTAGTTTTCACCCCAATAAAAATATGACAACAGGTGAAGGCGGTGTAGTCACCTGCAGAAATCCTGAATGGGCGGCAAAAATTAGTAGCTTACGATTCCATGGAATCAGTAAACCTGCGTTTGACCGATTCACCAAAAAAGGTAATCAACATTACGCCGTGACTGCCCCTGGATTTAAATACAATATGCTGGACCTACAAGCCGCACTCGGCATACACCAACTGCAATCCCTAGAATATTTTATAGAACGACGTACTTATCTAGCAGAACGTTATTTAAAAGCTTTAGCGCAATCTCCACAATTGCAACTGCAACATACGCCTACTTATAACCACCGACATGCGTGGCATTTATTTGCCCCTCTCATTAATATCGAGGCTGCCGGAATGAATCGCGATACCTTTATGCAAAAAATGAAAGAGGAAAATATAGGCACAGGGTTACATTACGCTGTGATCCATCTTCATCCCTACTATCAAAATACCTTTGGATTTAAAGAGGGAGATTTCCCAATTGCTGAAGACGTGGCGAACCGCATTGTTAGTCTACCGCTGTTTCCCACTATGACAGAGCAAGAACAAGACCGCGTCATTAAGGCTATCAGCAAAATTTTTTCGACCACACACGAACCTATCGCTCTGGAGAACTGATGATTATACATTACATTAGCATCGTCATTCCTGTCCATAACGAACAAGCGTTGAATTCAACTACAGATACTACTCACCACTCACACCTGGAGACAATTTCTCATGACGCGTAATATTTTAATTTTAGGTTGTAATGGATTTATAGGCAGTCATCTGGCTCAACGCATCATTAACGACACAGACTGGACAGTTTATGCCCTCGATATTGCCGACCATAATCTTCAAGAACTTATAGACCACGAACGTTTTCACTTTACTAAAGCCGATATGCGCCAATCTGATGATTGGCTAGAGCAGCATATTGCACTCGCTGATGTGGTCCTACCACTAGCAGCCATTGCAAATCCATTAATCTATGTACAAAATCCCATTCGAGTTTTTGAACTGGATTTTGAAGCCAACTTAGATATCGTTAAACGCTGCTTAGCCCACAAAACACGTATCGTATTTCCATCTACCTCAGAAGTGTATGGCATGTCTAGCGATAATGTTTTTGATGAACACACAACCCATTTAGTTTTGGGCCCCATCCATAAAGAACGTTGGATTTATTCGTGCTCAAAACAAATGCTCGATCGCATCATTTATGCTTACGGCCAACACCATGGTTTACAATTTAGTCTTTTCCGACCTTTTAATTGGATAGGCCCACGATTGGACAATGTCTTTGAAAAAAATGCCAATCAATCTCGTGTGGTCTCAAAATTTTTGAGCCAAATTGTGCGCGGTGAAAACATCGAACTGGTAGACGGCGGTCAACAACGCCGCAGCTTTACTTATATTGATGATGGCATAGACGCTTTGATGAAAATTATCGACAACGCTAATGGTTGCGCAGATCAACATATATTCAATATAGGCAACCCCAAGAACGATCTTTCCATTGCCGAGCTGGCAGAGTCTATTCTTACACTGGCGCAGAATTATCCTAAATACCAAGCTGCTGCAAGCCAAGTCAACATAACCAGTGTAACTGCCGCAGAACATTACGGCGCTGGCTACCAAGATGTAGAGGCACGCGTCCCTGCTATCCACAATGCCAAGGAAAAATTAGGTTGGGCACCGAAAATCGACATGCATACTGCCTTAACCAAAACTCTAGACTATTACCTTAAATAGCTCGAAGGCAAACGGCTATCTAATTTTTGTGGGTCACGTCGCTTTGCTCGTGATGACGGAGAGGCTTATCTCGTTATGGCGTTGTGACCTACCTCGTAATAACGGTAAGCCTTACCTCGTTACGGAGATAGTACTTATCTCGTTATGACAACACTGTATTGTTTCTATCACTAACAACACAACGGAATAGCCCGCACCCCATTTACCTGTACCCAGCGCTCGATCTGTTGCTGTAGGCAGTACCAATACCGGCCCCACACCCCAAATGAGTTTTCCAGCTGCTCGTTAGGCAATTAGTTGGCAAGCAATGCCCCCCCCTCCTCATCTTAACTCGTTAAGGGGGAGGGCTAGAACCTTAGTAACGTTTTTCCACTTGAGGTTGCCCAACATTACTGAAAAAATCTTCCAGTGTTTCATCACCATCAGAATCGACTAGAGCTCTATTTTCCACTGGTGGTATTTCAAGCACTAGCTCTTGTAAGATATTATCTGTAGGCGCTCTATCATTCAGTTTATTTTCCACACCCTTACGACAATCTTCTAACCAATCCTTAAAACTACTATCAGACTTCAAGCGTAAAATGGTACTATAAGCCTCCTTTCTTTCACGGTATTTTGCAGCCGCAATATAGCCATCACCGTCCATTTCCCGCGCCTCCATATGATCAATTTCTCCACCCTGAGCATTATTAAGACCCATTGCCATTCTTTGAGCTGGTGTCG
>JBGSSQ010000148.1:0-4639 GCA_041736975.1 Gammaproteobacteria bacterium | reverse complement strand
GTATTGATATGTCTGAGTTTATGGAAAAGCATTCTGTCGCACGGCTGATTGGTGCACCTCCGGGATATGTTGGTTATGAGGAAGGTGGTTATCTCACAGAAGCTGTGCGTAGGAAGCCCTACTCATTGATTTTGCTGGATGAAGTTGAGAAGGCACATCACGATGTGTTTAATGTGTTGTTACAAGTTCTGGATGATGGGCGCTTAACTGATGGGCAAGGGCGAACAGTGGATTTTCGCAATACAGTGATAGTAATGACGTCTAACTTGGGCTCGCATCTCATACAAGAATTATCGGATCAAAGCTATGGTGTTATGAAAGAAGCTGTAATGAAAGTGGTTGCTGAGCATTTTCGGCCCGAGTTTATCAATCGTATTGATGATACCGTAGTGTTCCACCAGCTGGCTAAAGAACAAATTCGATCAATTGCTGCATTGCAAATTATCCGATTAACCAAGCGTTTGGCAGAGCAGGATTTAATACTTGAAGTTGATGATAGTGGTTTAGATTATTTGGCTGAAGTTGGCTATGATCCTGTTTATGGTGCTCGTCCTCTAAAGCGAGCTGTACAGGTTCACCTGGAAAACCCTTTGGCCCAAGACATTTTGTCAGGAAAGTTTTTAACTGGGACTGTGATAAAGGTTAGTCGAAAGGGCGAGGGGCTGGTGTTTTCTTCTAGCTAAGAAGAAGGGGTCAAATCTTGACAAATATACAAATCAAATAGTTAGAGTGATTCTGATTTCATTTGTATATTTGTCAAGATTTGACCCCCTGTTCCCTGTTAAATTTTGAAATAAGTTCCTAGCGTGATGGTTCTATCGAGGGGAAGCTGGTAGAACTCGGCGTTTAAATTGGCTGAGTAATTGCGCAGAAAGAAGGAGAATAGCTTTTCTTGCCAAAAAAAGGTTAAGGTACTGACTTCTGATGAGGCAATAATATTCGGTATTTCTACCAGGAAAATAGCCTTATCAACGTCTAATTTGAAAGGAAGTAATTCAAGTTCGTTGGCAACGAAGAGTGCTTGTGGAATAGAAATGAAATCCATAAAACCATAGTGTAACGTGAGCTCAATAATATTTTCATCAAGCTTCTTTACTTCAAATCGCTCGACGGTGTTGACATAGGGAATGTTTTTAACCTGATAGTTTACAATTAATACATGCTCAGGCATTGCTCGGCTAATTTTAAGAAACTGCAGAAAGCCACCCCCGCTCTTATCGTAGAAGTCGGCAATAAAAATGGCAGTAGAATTAGATAAGGTTTGTAAGTGAAGTCGATGGAGTAATCGTAATATTTTTGTAATATCTTCCTTTTTCATGAAATGGTTGGTGCGTAGGTATTCCATGCCGACTGTCCAAGTGTACATGACAATGGCACATAAACCCGCAAGTGCGACGGGAAGCCACCCGCCTGTAGTGAACTTTTGCATGTTTGCACCCAGAAACATAAAATCGATGGAAAGGAATATAGAAAAAACCGCTATGGTTTTGATGAGGGACCAGTTCCATTGTGTATAGGCCAAAACAGCAATCATGATGGTTGTAAGAGCCATGTCTAAATTGATGTTAATACCATAGGCGTGAGCTAAGGCGCTCGATGATTTGAAATACAGAATCAGTGCTAAGGTTCCTAGGCCGAGAAAAAAGTTGATTTGAGGAATGTATATTTGTCCAGGATGCTCTTTCGAGGTTTGTTGTATGGGTAAATGCGGGTACAGCCCGAGTAAGACAGCTTGGCGTGTGATGGAAAAGGTTGCAGTGATGACTGCTTGTGAGGCAATAACAGTAGCGAGTGTGGCAATCAATAGCAGTGGTATCAAAAACCAGCTCGGTGCCATGAGATAGAAAGGGTTAGAAATCCCAGTAGGTTCGGATAGTAAATACGCGCCTTGGCCAAAATAGTTGAGTAGTAGTGCGGGTAACGCAATTAGAAACCAACTGACACGAATAGGTTTTTTCCCTAAATGGCCTAAATCAGCATAGAGCGCTTCTCCGCCAGTTACCACAAGGAAAATGTCTCCTAGTAGGCGATAGCCTTTCCAGCCATAAGTATGAATAAAATCGAAAGCATAAAAAGGGTTTATTGCTTTGAGAACGAAAGGGTTTTCAATAATTTTTGCAAATCCTATAATGCCGATGGTAATAAACCAAAGTAATATGATAGGGCCAAAAATAAAGCCAATTTTACCTGTGCCATAATGTTGTACTGAAAATAGCCCCAAAAGAATAATGCACGATAGCGGAATGATATAATGAGACAGTTGTGGCACAATAACATTAAGACCTTCTACGGCGCTGACTATTGATATCGCCGGTGTTAACATTCCATCACCAAACATGAGTCCCGCACCAAAGATGGCTATTATAAATAAACTCTTAGCCATTTTCTTACCGTCAGCACCTTTTAATAATGCCAAAAGAGAGAGGATGCCGCCTTCACCATTATTATCAGCTCGGAATACCAACCATAGGTACTTAATAGAGATAATGGCAATGAGAGACCAGAATATAAGTGATAATATCCCCAGTACACTAGTGGAGTTAGTCGGAAGTCCACCTATAGCTTCCCGCATTGCATAAAGTGGGCTAGTTCCTATGTCACCATAAACGATGCCGAGTGCGGCAACGGACAATGAGAGTGAAACGCCTTTCTCTAAGGTTTTCAATTTGCTTTCTCACCAGTAGAATCAATGATATGAATATCTCTTTGAGGAAAAGCAATGATAACATCGTTTTCTTTGAAAATTGAATCGATAGCTGAATTTAGTTCACTGATGATGTGATACTTTCTGTTGACATCAGTGATAATGCACCATAATTCAAAATCTAAGGTGCTATCTCCAAATGATTTAAAAAGAGCGGCGGGTGCATTAGGTTCATCTTGAATGACGTCTGGATGATTAGCGGCCACCTCGCATAACAGACGCTTTACTAATTCAATATCAGTGCCATATTTAACGCCCACAGAGCATGTGACTCGCCAGTGTTTGTCTCTAAACATATAATTTGTGATGGGATGATTGATTAAGTCTGAATTAGGGATAATGATATCCTCTCTTTTAACCGTCTTCACTTGCGTGGACAAAATACGTATTCGCTGTACAAATCCTTCATTTTCACCTATGACGACCCGATCTCCGGGCTTGATTGGCTTTTGTATTAATAATATCACGCCACATATAAAATTATTCACGATATTTTGTAAGCCAAACCCTATACCAACTGATAGAGCACCGGCAATGATGGCTAGACCTGTAAAGTTAAAGCCAGCAACCAAGGAACTCACCAGAGCGGCAATAGCGAAACAGATATAACCAACAATAGAGGCGATAGCCACTTGACTGTCTTTTTCTGATGCCATAATGTATTGATGAGAAACATAAGCTGATAGTGCTCTACCCACAAGCGATATAATCGCAAAGGTGAGAACACCAAAAATAATTCTTGCAGGATTAATGATGATGTCAGAAAGGGCAAAACCAGATTGAAGCCATTCTGAAAACTGATCAAGAATTAATACGGGTACACCCCATGTGTTCAGTGACCAATAGAGTGTGAGATAGCCCATTATCGCCAGTACTGAGAATTTAATCATTCCGAATTCATGGATGTCTCGATTGAGTCTTATACCTAGATAATATCGTGCCCTTCGCGCACTCTGATATTGGGCGTCGTGAAATCGATTGGTTATCGTTCGTAGACACCAGCGTATAAACAAGAATAAGGTAAGGAACGCAATAGTCTCTACTACAGATGTTGTGGTGTAAATAAATAAATTATAATACCCGGCCCATTGAATAAACAGTAGTGCAGAAAGGCTTAATGTGGTGGGCCATTTTAGATAGTAGGTAAAGCGATTGAATACACTTTTTCCTTCACCCAGTACACTGCATACTGGCCATAAAACTGAAACGAAGCAAAGTGAGAAAATAGCGAAATAGAGCATTTGACAGAAGACTAAAGAGGGATGATTTTGGTAAGTCAATGGAGAGTTGAAGTAGAAAAAGATAGCACTGTACACCACGGCATATAAAATCACAATGCGCAGCAGTAAGTGTGGAATGTTACTTAATGTTGGGTGTTTTTTTATGTTGAATTGAAGGCTCTTATGGGTAATAAAACCTAATGCTAGTCCTGCTAGAATCATCAGCAGTGTTTTATAGTTATAGTTTGAGGCTAAGGAATCTATCATTATTGTAGGGATTTTAGCCTGTGCTAGGGCTTGTGAAAATCCTATTTGTCTCATAAATAGTTTTGATTTACTTAACACTTGAATTTTGGCTTTAAAATCCGGGAGTATTTCCTTTGTTTTGAAAATGAGAAAACGACATTCTGTTAGTTGTTCTACATACTGTCTTTTTTTATCCTGTAAAGATTGGTAGCCATGGCTTTTTCCATAGGCGGTTAAATCAATAGCGGTTGTTCCCAGTAATTCATCCAGCATTTTGATCTGACCTTGTGCCTCTTCTATGCAATCATTGGCCTTATCCTGTAAATCTTCTAATTGGTCTACTGAAGCATTTAAACGTTGAAGGTCGGGCTCGGTGCTCTCTAATATTTTATTGATTTCCGTGATCAGGCTGGTGCTTTTTTGGGAGAGTGCAGTTCCAGTGTTCGCTAAGGTTATGGGTGCAATGACA
>JBGSSQ010000079.1:0-6603 GCA_041736975.1 Gammaproteobacteria bacterium | reverse complement strand
AAGTAAGAGGCATCTACGGCAATGTTTTTGTTGAAATTATAGCTAACACTTGCACCTGCAACGGGTCTGATTTTCCACTCTTTAGTGTCATTCAGGCCTACTGATTCTGCAATGTCACTAGCGTCAAATTTCGACATTACGTGAGCGCCACCCGCCTTGACATCAGCTCTGAAGCCGCTGTCGCCAAAGGGTACGCCAGCCTTTGCCAGAAGATCCCAGTGTGTGGTTTTAACATCACCAAAATCATCTGGTAATTCTGTACCCGCTAACATGGTGAAGCCTGTCTCTACTCCGAAATAGCGATTGAATTGGAATCCCACGTAAGCCCGACCAGCAAGCTCGCCTTTGTGGAAATCTTCGTTTAGAAATTTTTCAAGGTCATAGTCGGCACGAGTGTAACCGGCTTGAATACCTAGATAAACTCCTGAAGAGTCATCGAAGGCGTAAGTTGGCATTGATAATCCTAATAATGTGCCCACTGTAGCTAAAGAAACTAACAATTTGTTGTTTATCATTCTATTCTCCTGTTGAATTAAATAATGCAAAACAAACCTGTTTTACCTAACCAGGCTAGCATAGTGCTTTATTTTTTGCAATAACTTAATTTTTTATTTTTTATGATTATTTAATTTTGCTAATTTTATGAATGAGGTGGGCTTTGCAGCATTAGGGCTCATGTTACTCCCACTAATGAGGCGTTATTAATGCAAAAGGGGAGAATCGTGATTCTCCCCTTTTGCGATGGCTATCGAAGACATTACTCAGAGCAAAACATTTGAATAATTATTTGACTAAGCAGGAAGTGCTTCCACCATCATTGCATAGGATAACGCAAGAATTGAGTGAGGCAATTTTCACAGATTTGACTTTATAAAAATCGTATCGTGCTTCACTTAAGCAGTTCTTAACTGAATCCGCATTAAATTCGCTACAGACACCCGTCACCTTGTTTATTTTTTTGCACTCAGCAACTCTGATTGTTGCGTTCACATCACCTGTGGCTTTAGCATGATAGGTATCAGACTTCTTTGCTCTTACACCATAAAGATTATCTGAATTTTCTGATGCAGAGATAATCACGTAGCCAATATCCTTGGCAGTACTGTTGATAATCTTCACATTATTTAAAACAGTTCTTTCGGTATCATTTGCATTGTTTTCGGCAAATGCGGGTGAGAGGCCAAGTGCAGAACTTGAAATTAAGCAAAGGGCAAGTAAGTAGGTTTTCATAAAAATCTCCATAAAAAGTAATTGATTCAACTTGAGGGTGACAGGTTATTATAAATATAGCAAGGATAATTCGTACTTGGCATTGGATTAAATAATTTTATTATTATATGTTAATTTTTAGAGTGTCTCCTGCTTCTTGAAGAGCTTATATAAAACGACGAAGCCATGGGGCCTTCGTCGTTTAGACTAAAAACAGTATTAGTGTTTTAGAGCTTGAAGAGCTTGGCTGTTATCATCAGAAGAGAAAACAATAGCAGGTTTGCCATTGTAATAGGTTGTGTACAACCAGTTGATGTTAACATTAGATTTAGCAAGCTTGCTGGTGAATGCAGCTGCTGAACCGGTGTTGTCTTCGGTGTAAGCAACGACGAAGTCTTCCTCGCGGAAATTGTTAAAAGGAGAAGATTGTAGCACTTCTTTGGCTTTTGCTTGAGATTCTGTGATAAAAGCGAAGTGGCCTTTTCCAGAATAGGTGCTGCCCCAAATGCCTTTGATGTTTTGGCCATTTTGCGACAATAAGCTAGTTAATTCGCTGCTTACGCCAGGTTGGTTGGCTGTTTCTAGGTAAAAACCTTTTTCTAATGAGATCTGTTCCATGATAATACTCCTTAAATAGTCAATAAAAAATGTACCTTAGCACCGCAATCATTACGATGCTCCAATAAGCATAGACCATCGACATGAACTTCCCACGGCAATAAGTCCCGAGTTTCTGTATTTGTTTAGTGTATGTCGGCAAATTTTTTGCGTGGGTCTGGCCCTGGCCCTTCCAATGCGCTGCAACGTTTTCTTTCGCGATCATCCCGAATATAAGCTCGCATCAGTAGTCTCTTTTGGCTGTGTGCCAGTTTAGAGATTTTGTGTGCTCTGACAATTCAAGGGATTTTCCGGGTCTGACACCTGGTGGATGAAATAGGTTTATTTGTGGGTAGGGGCTTCCTTTTTGTGGAGGTCAGTGTCATAATGTGGGACATGGTGGAGCAATGTGGGGGCCTTCCAGTGTTTCGTGGTATCAATGCTGTCAATCTCGATGCGAAGGGGCGCCTGGCGATCCCGGCTCGTTATCGCCTGGGATTGGAGTCAACGGCGAAAGGGCATTTGATTGTCACGATTGATACTGAGGACACCTGCTTATTGCTCTATCCGTTACCCGTTTGGGAAGAAATTGAGCAAAAGGTTCAAGCTTTGCCTGCTTTAAATGCTGCGGTACGTCGTGTTCAGCGCTTATTGATAGGGCATGCTACTGAAGTTGAGATTGATGGCAATGGACGAATATTGCTGCCTAGCTTGTTAAGAGATTATGCCCAGCTGGATAAAAAAGTGATGTTGGTCGGAATGGCGAATAAGTTTGAGTTGTGGAGTGAGTCGATCTGGGAAGAGCAGCGTGATCGATGGCTAGCGACTAAGGACGAAGGTGCTTTGCCGCCTGAGTTGATGTCGATAATTTTATAGGGCGGGGAACTTAATACCTGTTTGTCTATAGTGGGCAATTAGATTGAGTGGGTTTTTACTCGTGGCCCAGAGTGTTTTTTTAGCGGGCCAAAGAATTGATAAAGGTAAAAAATTTTGAGTGATGTGCATCGGCCAGTTTTATTGAATGAAGCACTCGCAGCGTTAGCGATTAAGCCAGAGGGTAAATATGTTGACGCGACTTTTGGTAGAGGTGGGCATACGCGAGAAATACTGGCGTTACTCGGCCCAAAAGGCAGGCTGGTCTCTATAGATCAGGATCCTGAGGCGATTCACGCTGGGCGACAACAGTTTGGCGATGAAAAAAGATTACAGTTGTGGTCAGGCTCGTTTAGTGATTTAGGGCGATGTGTTGATGAGTTGGGTTGGCGTGGTGAGGTTGACGGGATTCTATTAGATTTAGGTGTGTCTTCTCCACAGTTGGAGACGGCCGAACGAGGTTTTAGTTTTTTGGTTGATGGACCGCTGGATATGCGTATGAATCCGGTGTACGGCATGGATGCCGCCTTTTGGTTAAGTGAAGTACGCGAGCAAGACTTAGCGAAAGTGCTGCGTGAATATGGTGATGAACGCTATGCGCGACGTATTGCCAGAGCAATTGTTAAAGCGCGGGCGATAGCGCCGATTACACGGACGCGTCAGTTGGCAGAAATTGTGGCGGTGGCACATCCTAAATGGGAGCCGCACAAAAATCCTGCGACGCGCAGTTTTCAAGCGATACGTATTTTTGTGAATCAAGAACTGCAGGCGTTAGAAAGTGTTTTGCCGCAGTGTTTGACGGTATTGAAAGCAGGTGGTCGTTTAGCGGTTATCAGTTTTCATTCGTTAGAAGATCGAATAGTGAAAAATTTTATGCGCACGGCAGTAAGGGGTGATGATTATCCTCCTGAGCTGCCGGTGACAGCAGATCAGTTGAATCCGTTACTGCGTTTTATTGGCAAAGCAGTACGAGCTAGTGAAGATGAGGTGAGAGATAACCCTCGTGCGCGCAGTGCGGTTATGAGGGTTGCTGAACGGTTATAGAAATACAGCTGCACTAAGTGCGGCGTGTCAGAGGTCGTTAATAGGAAAAGGAGGATATGATGAATACAGCAACGCGGACAGTCAGCGATATTCGTTGGCAGTGGGCACTACCTTATATGCCGTTGGCATCAAGGCCAGTGCTACGAAATATGCTGCTATTGTTTACTATTTTGATTACGTCCTTTGCGACGATTAGTTCCAAGCATATTAGTAGACAATTGTGCACAGACCTGCAGACGCAGCAAGATGTTAGCAATGCCCACTATGAAAGTTGGACTAAATTATTACTCGAGCAGGGTGCTTTGTCACGACAAGCGCGTGTTGAGCAAATTGCACAGCAACGGTTGCATATGAGCGTACCTACCACTCAACAAGTTGAGATTGTGAAACTGTAGAAATGGGCTATGCTGGACGATTTTATACTGTTATTGGGCTATTAGTTTTAGTAGGTGCTTGTCTCGTTTGGCGAATGATCGATCTTAGTATTATCAAGCACGATTTTTTGATTAAACAAGGCGATGCGCGTATGCATCGCATTGTTAGTGTGCCAGCACATCGCGGCATGATCACTGATAGAAATGGTAAGCCACTAGCAGTGAGTGCCCAGGTTCACGCTGTTTGGGTTAATCCAAAATTAGTTCCTCTAGACCACCCTGAATTTGATCAATTTGCAAAAGCATTGGGATGGTCGCCTATCAAACTACGTCACCGTTTATTTCAAACAAAGAAGCGTACTTTTATCTATCTCAATCGCAGTTTGCCGCCTAAGCAAGCTGAGCAGATTAAAAACCTTGATATTCCAGGTGTTTATACAGAAAAAACCTATAAGCGATTTTATCCTGAGGGCGAGGTGATGGCTCATCTCTTAGGTAGTACTAATGTTGATGATATAGGGCAGGAAGGTATAGAGCTTCAATTTGATGAGTGGTTGCGTGGTGTGCCTGGTAAAAAAGAAGTTATTAAAAATCGTCTTGGTCAAGTAGTTGCCGATTTGAACACTATTAGGCAGCCACATGAAGGCCATGATTTAGCGCTGAGTATTGATAGTCGAATTCAGTTTTTAGCGTTTCGTGCGCTTGAGGAAGCAGTGTCACAATATCATGCAAAAGCCGCCACTCTTGTGGTGCTGGATGTTGATAATGGTGAAGTACTTGCTATGGCAAATGTGCCTTCCTACAATCCTAATTCGCTAACAGGCCCTCGTGATGGACGTTATAGAAACCGTGCAGTAACCGATGTTTTAGAACCTGGGTCAACAATGAAGGTGTTCAGTGTAGCAACTTTTTTAACGTCAGGTAAGTTTAAGCCAGATACCATCATTGATACCAACCCAGGTCGTATTACCATTGACGGTAGTACTATTAGTGACGTTCGTAATTACGGGGTGATT
Source organism: Gammaproteobacteria bacterium (assembly GCA_041736975.1). Classification (GTDB taxonomy): domain Bacteria; phylum Pseudomonadota; class Gammaproteobacteria; order JAIEPX01; family JAIEPX01; genus JAIEPX01. Next base: position 1,490 of record JBGSSQ010000079.1, on the reverse strand, counting down.
ACTGTAGCTGAGGCTATACAACATTCCAGCAATGTTGCCATGAGTAAAATGGCGGCTGTTGTAGGGCAACAAAAGATGTCGCAGACACTATTTAAGGTGGGTTTTGCAGAAAAAACAGCCAGTGGATTTCCTGGTGAAGTTTCAGGAACTTTATCATCAAGACAGCGGTGGCGGCCCATTGAAGTGGCGACTTTGGCCATTGGCTATGCCATGACGGTAACGCCATTACAGCTCGCACAAGGTTACATGGTATTAGGCGCAGGAGGAATAAAGCGTCCTGTGTCATTGGTGAAAAATGACAAAGTACCGCAGGGTGAGCGTGTGCTGCCTGAAAAAATAGCTCATGAAGTCCTGAAAATGTTGTCCTTAGTGACAGAAAAAGCTGGGACGGGTAAACGCGCTAATGTGGATTGGTATCGTGTGGGTGGTAAAACGGGCACGGCTTATATAGCTGGAAAACATGGGTATGATCACACTCGTGTGACTTCGTCATTTGCTGGGCTGGTGCCTATGGACAAGCCGCGTTTTGCTTGTGTGGTTGTGGTCACCGAGCCCCAGGGTGTCCATTATGGCGGGTTGATTGCAGCGCCAGTGTTTGCCAAGGTCATGTCAGGTGCGCTAAGATTGCTCTCAGTTACTCCTGATAATTTGCCTACAAAAACAGAGGGGTCATAATACAATGAATAAACGGGAAGAAAAAAATGGCTGATTTAGCAATTTGTTTGTCAGGTATCGTAGCGAATTTAAAATCGATACCGTTTGCACGATTGGTGCTGGACTCTCGTCAAGTAACACATAATGATGTTTTTGTTGCTTTATCTGGACATACTTATGATGGCCACGATTATATACAAGACGCTTTAAATAGGGGTGCAGTTGCCGTTCTGGCGGAGCATGAATCTCCTTATGACAAGGCTATTGTGGTACCTAAATTACGTCATCACTTGGGATTTATTGCCAGCAAACTTTTTGACAATCCTTCTGCGGCCATGGATATCGTCGGTGTGACTGGTACCAATGGTAAATCATCTGTGACCCAATATTTAGGGCAGGCATTACAGCTAACGGGACGTCAAAGTGGTGTTATAGGGACTTTGGGGCATGGTATTTTACCTAATTTAATCCCTGATTCGTATACCACACCTGATGCGGTGACAATACAGGCTATTTTAGCTTCATTGCGTGAGCAGGGTGCGGATTCGGTGGCGATGGAAGTATCATCACATGGCTTGCATCAAGAACGCGTAAACGGTGTTGAGTTTGATATTGCCGTGTTCACAAATCTTACCCGCGATCATCTTGATTACCATGGTGATATGGTTTCCTATCAACAGCAAAAGCAACGACTTTTTAATTTTCCTGGTTTAAAGCATGCCGTGATTAATTGTGATGATAGTTTTGGTCAAACACTGATACACGCTTTGGATGGGAAAGTGCCTGTTATAGGTTACGGTTTACAAGCGCACCCGGAACTCAATTGCCCGCAAATT
>JBGSSQ010000064.1:0-2492 GCA_041736975.1 Gammaproteobacteria bacterium | reverse complement strand
GAGGCATGCTATTTTCACCCATGGTGGGCAAATTGCTTGACTATACCTGGACAGGTTTAATGTCTGATGGGTTGCGTATCTATACTGCCGATAACTATAAAACGGCTTTTATGATGATTCCTATTAGCTTATCTGTGGGTTTAATACTGACACTGATTATGCGCGAGTCTTATGGTGCTGGGGAAGAGGGGTAGTGTGTGGAAACAGCTGAATTGGCGCGTCTGCGCTATCGATGTCGTCGTGGCATGTTAGAGCTTGATGCGCTGTTGGACCGTTTTACTCACTCACCTGAATTTGCACTGCTAACGGCGCCACAGGGTAAAGTGCTTGAGCAACTCTTGAATGAATCTGATCCTCAGCTGTTACGCTGGTTTATGCAGAGTGAGCGGTGTGAGGATCCTGCTTTGAGCCAATTGATTGCAATGATTTTGCGAGCGTAGCAACCCCTGGGATCAAAGAATTTGGCAGTGTCCTTGGGATGGATTGCTGTTTTCTTTGGCAGGTGGTGTATCCGTATCTTCACTATTGTGGTGCTGTATTGATAAAGCATGTTCTGCAGCGACCCTAGGATTGTCCAGTAAGTGCTGTTTTTCGCCTTTTTTCTGACGTTGGCAGCAGGATGAGAATAAAAAGTGTCGATTTCTTGATACTAAGGGCGTAACAACGGCGTCAGACTCATCTTCTCGCTCAGCCACGTCCACTAATTCTTGATTTGCCTTGGCGTTATTTTCTTTGGCAAGTTTAGCCTTTGTCCAAAGTCTATAAGCTAAGGCTGGGATAACAATAACGGCAATGACAGCGCCAACAACGGGTGCAACTGGATCAGGTATATCATCATGGGTAATGCCTGAGGCTACAGCAAATGCCAGGGAGATGGTCGCTGAACCTAGAGATCCGGCGTTAACCACATCATGAGCACGTTCTGCAGACCAGCGAACCCAATCAATACTGCAGTGCCTTTTTTTAGGTAAGCATTCGATTAGTAGGCTAGCGCCAGCATAGCTTCCTGAGATAATAATAGCATTTTGGCTTCCTAGCTTATGGAACCCTTGCGCCAGAAGTAAAATAGCACCCATACTTGAGTTAGCTATTAAGCCAGTGGCGATCACGTTAGCAATCTTTTTTGTGGCTTTATGCCCCATGCATTCTCGAATTTTTTTAGGAGTCTTAGGGTTTTTTGCTAAGGACTTTTGCTTGATCAGCACCAGCAGTGTGAAAGGTATGCTCATGCCTATGGCCGCGAAAGGGATTGCACATCGAGCCGTTACTGTTCTAATGTTTTCGGGGCGTACCCCAGGCCAATATTGCATTAGCATACTTTCATTAAAGCTCCAGACCCCCACCAACTCCACGCCCAGGCTAACTCCGCTAAAACCTTTTGAGGCGGATGCGTGTGTTTCTTTCCATTTTTTGCTTTTATTCTCTAACACGGCATTGGTTAACATAATGGGGGCGAGAGTGGCTGGTAAGATTGCCCAAAAGGGTGAGGTAATATTCCATTGTACCGCGTTGCTGTTAACAAACTGGGCCCCAACGCCCAGTCCTTTTACTGTTGCATTTTCCAGACTGAGTAAGTCATGTTGTGGAGTGTCAGGATTATTGTTGTTGTTGTTTGCAGAGCTTAATAGGTCGTTCTCAACAACTTCGTCTGCATCACTTGAAAGATCAATTTTCACAATAGTAGTGTCATCGGCCTGATCTTGGGTAAAGCTTTGTGAGCTTAATGCCTCGTCAGTGGTATCACCATTTGATTCGCGCTCTTTGTATTCCATCTATCTGCCCCTCACTTATTGATGACTAAATTACCATTTGTATTAATATTCTATCATTGTATTATTAAGGGAGTATTAAGTGAGTAAGAGTGCAAGAGGAAGAATCGTGATTCTGCCTCTTGCTTATAGATTTAGGCTATTGACAAAATCCACCACAATCCCAGCCAAAATCAAAGGTCAATGTTTGGTCAGGCGTTAAAATTTCCGCATCGATGCTGTTAACGACGATCGTCGTTTCAGTTGGCTCAGTGGTATCATCAGCCGCTTTGGCGTAGCTGGATGCCATGGAGCCTAGAAAGATTAAGCTTATTACTAATAATTTCATAGTTCTCATTTTATCACCTCATTGAGTCATTCTCGGAAGCTAGTAGCAATTGCTACAGTTTCAATAATACTCTTATATTCTTAAGGCAATATGATCACTCTAGTGTTTTACTTAAACTCGCCCACCGCGTTTGCGCTCATGTTCCTTTAAGTAGCGTTTGCGTAGTCGCAGACTATGAGGTGTGACCTCTACTAGCTCATCATCATTAATGTATTCTAGTGCTTGTTCTAGTGTCATACGCAATGGTGGGGTGAGCATAATATTTTCGTCACTGCCGGAGGCCCGCATATTGGTCAAAGCCTTTTCTTTGGTCGGATTGACGGCCAGATCATTGTCTCGCACGTTCTCACCAACGATCATGCCTTCATAAACCTGATCACCGGGAGCCACAAACA
>JBGSSQ010000063.1:0-5394 GCA_041736975.1 Gammaproteobacteria bacterium | reverse complement strand
GCATTTTTAATGCCGTTCTTGGCGCACCTAAAGGCTATTTTAGCACTAATTTTATGGCTGAAATTGCTTTGCATTCTACAGGGGGCGTTGAAAAATATCGCGCTGCATTTAACTCGCAATCCTGGCGTAAAAAAAATCAACTCAAATTACGCCTACCAAGATTTATAGCAAAATTTTTTGAACCTGCCTTGTCCTACTATACTGTTCTCGCCATGGAAGTGATGATTTACAAGCTCGATCAACAAACACACAACAAGCCTGATCTCTTTGAAGAGAACATAAAGTCGATGCCTAATCAAGACAACATTAATTTCGTTGGATTACGGCAGTTGATTACCCCTAACCTAGGCTCTCGTTCCACCGAACAAGAAAAGAGTAAACCTTACCACTCATTTTTCTCACCAAACATTCAGAACACTAATAAAGCCAGTTCCGCCACACAGGATCTTACTAACTCAATGTTTAAGTAACCATTATAGCTCACTGTTTGGGTACGCTTTCTTGCGATCAAGAAGCGTTTTAAGACTGGTTTTTTCTTGACGGCTTAGATTCATCCTGAATTAATTGTTTTCAAGTCCCTTTTTGGCCGTGGCGGTGCTCTCTAATGTGAGCTCGTAGCCGTCTTCATAGAGGTCACTACTTATGCCAGCTAATGTCCACATAACGTTTTCAAAAGACAAGATCTAGATTGGCAGTATCAGTTAAAATTTTGTTAGTTTAGTTTTGGGCATGCGCTGGTTTCAAACTGAATATCAGGGAACAGATCTTGTTTGCCTTGTTGTAGGATTAATTTCTCTAGTGTAATTCCGGTGTTATCTGGGATTAAATGCAATGAGCTGTCATATTGTGCGTTAAATTCCGATAAAATACTTGATATAACAAACCAGGACAAATCTGAATTTTGATCGGCTGCTTCTTTTGCGAGTTCAAGTATGGCAATCTCACCCTTATTGTTTTTTTCAGTTAAATTCATGTTGTGTTCATTGAGCATTTTTCGGATTGTTTTAAAGTTTGCAGAGAAGAGAGTATAATGGGATATTTTATCACCGCGGTGATTTTCTTTGCCAGCGAAGGTTTCACCAAATTTCTGAATAAATTGGTCAAAAAAATCAACGTGATTTCTTGCTATGGCATACATGGGGATCAGGGCTAAGGTCTGAGATAACATTGGATGTGAGGCGAAATAAGGATACAGAAGCCAAAAACAATCCCAGCTTCCGCTTATGCCACACTGCGATAGTAATATATCTTGAGTGATTGATAGTTCTTGTGGGGGGGGGCACTTGAACTCATTTACAAATAATTGCAAAAGTTTCGCGTGACCATTTTTAGCGGCTAGATGAAAGCAAGTTTCACCAGTAAATTTCTGGGGTTGTGTTATGGCGGCAGTATTGCCATTAACCAAAAATCTCACTGCGTCGACGTCTCCACCTTTTACTGCACTACAGAGAAGGTCTTTTCCGTGTGGAAATTGTATTAATAGATCAGGTTTTCTAACGATGGCCTCTTTTAAACGGATGAGGTCCCCATAAAAGGCAAAGTAATGAACGGTAGTTTCATTCAGTATGCCAAAGGGTGAAAAAGGGGATTCATTGTATTCGGTTTCGAAATAATCGCAGATATCGAAAAACCCTGAGCTTGCGGCCAAATGGTTGAGCTCATGGTTTGCTTTGCTATTACGTTGCCTGGCAAGTGCTTTAGGGAAATATTTTTTTATGAGATCTAAATGCCCACTAAAAGTGAGGAAAAAGAGTATATTACGCTGATATTCTTTATATTGAGTGGATTGTGAAATAAAGTTTTCACCAAATTTATCTAGAAGCCATTTGATATCCCCACAGAGTGCAGCAATAACCCAGGAAGCATTAGTCTCAAAATGTAATGCTTGCATGGTCAAATACGCTTTTGGCTTGCTACACAATTGATGTAGGAGTGGTACGTTAATATTAACCCCATCTTTCTTAGCCTGCATAAACAAGGGTAGTGGATTAAATTGTTTAAAGTTAAAGGAATCGTTGTAAAAATCATTAAAAATATTAGGACTAGATTGATATGCTTCTGCGAATAATCGAAGGCTCTCTTCAGGTACGCGACTCAATATATGTCGATTCCAGAGATCTTTAGGTAAAGGGATTTCTTTGATGACATTGGGTGTTTGATCCGTTGGGAGTTTAGAGGGAGGTTTCGTCTCAATAGCAGTGTTAGTTTCATCCGCCCTCTTTGTCAAAAGATCCCCTTGCCTTCTTGCTTCCGCGACAGGGTAAACGAAAGTTTGCATAAATTCTTCTATTTCGTCTCTTTCGTCTCTTTCGTCTCTTTCTTCTTTGGAGGTGTTGTCCACAGGAGGGCGTTCCTCTTGCACTAAAGCGGGAGCCTTACTCTTTTTAGCTTTTGACGTGCTAAAGAAGCGTTTTAATGCCGATTTTTTCATGTGATTTACCATTAAATGTACGTTGAAAACACCTCACTATCACATAACCGCCCCGCAATGTCAAGTAAATTAACATAAACCAAGGGGGGTGCTGATTGAACATTCAAAACCATGAACGCAAGGTTTAGCTTAATAGGTTCTGACCTTCGTCTCTTTATTAATCAAATTTACCCAACGGGAGTGCTCACAGGCGAAACAGCGCCTTATATGCTATAATTTCATCGTAAGGCTTATGAAATTGCTTGCCTGCAGTGAAATGAGCCGGGGCGTTTGATATGACCAATGATTGAGGATCTATTGAGAACCAATTCGAGAGAAATCATGTCACTGGATTCTGGATGCCTTTGATAGAGATAGCAGAAATTTGCGGAGGGTAGTGAAATGAGTAATTTAAAACTGGAAAAAGAAATTCTTAAAGAATTGGCTGAATTTAAATTCAGGGAGCCTGATGCTGACTGGTCGCCTTATGGCGTTGAACTTCCTTTAGTCGGCATTGTCAAAGGGGTAGATGCAGTTATGGCTGGGGAGCGCATGTTAGGCGATATGATGGAGGAATTTCAAGTAGGTCTAAAAGCAGATGGGCTGAATGAGTATGCAGAGGCGTTTAATAATCAAGTATTAGCTGAGTACCGTATTAAATTTTGGGAAGATCAGCTGAGTGGAATACAAAGTTTAAAAGGTCAGCACATAAAATCAGATTCAAAAGCTGAGAGAACTTTTAATACTTATATAAACGAAGAAACAAAAAAATGTAAAGCGAAAATTAAAGAGAACACAATAATTGCTAACAAAAGCACGAAAAAATGCCTTGAAATCAAAAAAATCAATCCGGGCTTGAAAAAGAAAGCGCACGAGAGCCCTAATCTTGCAGAGCTCTCGAAGCTTCAATCCAAGGAGGATTTGCTTCGAGAAGATAAAATTATAGAACTAAAGGATAAAATTAAAGAGTTGAATGCGGGGGATCTCGCAAAAGAAGTACGAGACACTAAGTTAGGTTTAGAAGATGAACTGGCAAAGCTGGAGGCTCAGCAAGGACCCTCGACAGTTAAAACGGCTAACGTGGCTGAGACGAATCGAACAGCAGTTAAAGACAAAGAAGAAACCTCTACATTTAATGCCTCAGCGAGGGAAGCTGAAGTAGCAGCACCTCCCCCCAAGGGAAAGGAAGAAGCACCTACAATAACTGAGATGGAGTCGCCGCCTGTGGCTCCCCCAGTCAAGCCTCAGGAACAAGCGGCCGCGACAGGTGTGATGGAAGAAGTTCCCGTGGAGGCGGTTTCTGAGGGCAAAGAGCCTGCTGTGGATGAAGTCACTGCAGAAGCCACTTCAGGTGCGGAGGAGAAGATCACGCCCAAGAGCGGAGCATCAATCCCGCCAGGGGTAGCAGAATTCAAAGCACAATTAGGCAAAGAAAACAGCATAATGTATCACATCAGGTTTGGGTATCGCACAGTAGCTGCTGATATGGAGCCAGCTAAATACATGGAGCACGTTAAGCACTGTGAGCCTGAGTTGTATGCTTTAAGTCAAAAGCAAAATAAAGAGCAAGCAGCTAAGAGCCCAGAAAGCGCAACACCCGCTAGTCGAAGGGCTGAGTGGGCAGGTGTGATGAGAGACTTTGTTAGTGGGCGGAAGTTTGGACCTGTACTTGCTTTAGTTGGAACTGGTTTAGGGGTTGCTGTTCGTGATCTTAAGAGCATTGCGAAAGCACTGATGAGTCCCCGTGAAGTTATGAGAGAGCGACGAGAAGCAGAGCTTCGTGCTAAAGAACGAGTGACTGAGATAAAGAGTGAAGAAGCTATGGCTAGACACAATAGTATTCAATCCAAAGTAGGTGAATTTTTAAAAGAGAAAAAAGCGCTTGTGAGTGAATATAAATCGGGTGCAGATCCTGATAAATTTGAGACAAAATTGAATAATTTTAATAGCCGAGTTGAAGCCTATGCACAGAAGAATGAGGATTATCGTTTCTTAATGTTGAGTGATGTGTCTATTGGACGCAGTGATCTTGGCGCTGTAGTTCAACCTTCTATCGATCAATTAGGCATCGAGGATTTTCCCCCACCACCAGCGCCATTGTCTGAGGAATCAAAGAGTGTGGAGGCACCTTCAACGGAGGGCGCTGAGCTTCCTCCGCCTCCATTGCCACCTGAACGTCGTGAACAGCTTGAAGCAAAAGCAGCACTGGAATCGCAAACACCGGAGGCACTGCATGTAGCGATAACTGTGGATCAAGGGGAGCAGCTTGATAGTGTTATGACGCAGCTGAAAGATGCAGGTGTAGAAGAAAAAGGGAACCCAGTCGCCAAAAAAGATTGGCCTGTCGGGGGAAGGGCAACAGTTTCGTTTAACTGTGGTCAAGCTGAAGTTACCGAAGTGGCATCAAAACTCGCAGAAGTCAATCCGCCGTTGAAGCCAAAAGATATTACCAATCCACCGCTCAGGGAAGAATTTAACCAGATATCAAAAACTAATTTAGAGGAAAAAAATAATAAGACGTTAGAAGCCGATGCGCCTGAAAATAAGCTGCAATAGTTGTACAATATTGCAATACTGATAGAACCTTCTTTCTTTGCGTGAAGGCATCACGAAAGAAGGTGTCAGATCTAAGATTGATGTGATCAGCAACTAGAGCGCTGATCTTAGATCTGACACCTTCTCTCTTGACAAGCAAGACACATAGTGATATAGTAAACTAGTACACTAACTCAAAGGATCAATATATGTTAACATTAGAAAATCTTAGCTTTGCCTATCCAAAGAGCACAGAGCTATTCTCTGGGCTGTCCCTGCAAATCCCTGATGGCGGGATCTATGGCTTATTAGGCAAAAATGGTGCCGGCAAAACCAGCCTTTTAAAAATCCTAGCCGGATTGTGCTTCCCCCGGTCTGGCACTTGCCAGGTATTTGAACACACCCCTAATCAGCGCAAACCAGGGTTTCTGGCCGAGTTGTACTTACTA
>JBGSSQ010000014.1:0-3566 GCA_041736975.1 Gammaproteobacteria bacterium | reverse complement strand
CAGTAATTTATGTATTTTAAGTAATAAAAGTCATGAGATAAGCGATCCTCCTGCGCAATAACTTGGTGGTTATCTCTGGTTTTGACCAGAATCAGCTTGAAATGTCTGGTTGTTTCAATGATAATCCCATCAATACACTAGGAGCTCCAACATGAGAGACCAAACGATTGAATTAAAATTAATGCAGTTAATTAAATCCGATGATTATGATGCAATTAAAAAAATATTAGAGTTCAGCCATGAGCATAATATTTTAAACATCAACAGAAAAATACAAGGCATACCATTTTTGATAATGGCTGTACGATGTTGTAGCGCAAAAACTGTCAATCTTTTCTTACACTATCCCTGTATCAACATTAATGCTGCAGATGATGATGGGCTGACTGCTGCCTATTGGGCTGCTATGTTAAACACGCCAGATACCCTTTCTTTATTAATTGAGTGTCACGCTATTTTATTTTTGCCCGTTAAGCATAAATTTAGCCCTGTGATCATCGCCGCTGTTATTCATGGCTGTATTAAGAATATTAAGACTTTAATACGCAATAACTGTAATTTAGCACTAAGAGACAAAAAAGGTATGATCGCCTTAGATCATGCTATTTCAATAGTAAAATTAGCACAAGAGGAGTATAGGAAATATGATGCCGATTATGAACGGATGCAGCAAGCTCAAACACTCAATAATCCACGCCACGCTAATTTTTTGAAGGCACGCAAAAGTGCTCAGAACTATTTATATTATGTCAAAAAAATTCTTCGGCTCCTATTAGTCAATGGCGCTGCTTTGGGGCGTGATGTCAGTGAGCTATCAGCGCTAGAGAATATTAATTATGATGGTTGCTATTTTATAGGTTCTACACTATTACAAGTCCCAATAACCAATGATACAAGACATTTTGAAAATGCCATTGTTACTGTTGAGCAACTGAGATCAAGCGCTCATAGAGTACCCTATGACCAATTGATATTGCGCTGTTCCGAGCTACTCAGCGAGTCTGAGGATGAATCTCTAAAGAAGCTCCAGCGGCTATTTATAGCACGCACACAAAATTTTAATCTACGACAACTTTGCTTGGAACAAGTTGCGCGAACTCATGTTATTGTCGCAGAAGCCAGTGAAGAGCTGACTTTACGAGTAAAGGAACTTAGCTCACCTGAAGGGCTTAATGGTGCCAGTACATCACTCATCAATCCTGTTAACACAAGCTCTCGAATATCTAATCTCAGTACTGAGATGTTGAAGGACATTCTGACTCTTAGCGAATGTGATAAATACGGAAGTAGTTACCATCGAGAATTTGTCATTTGCGAGAATAGACTTGATGAACTTAATGAGCTTACCTCGAGGCTAGAAAATACCAATAATGGCTATTATCTGCGTAATTGTCGCTTTTCCACTTTTTTTATTTTTATAATAATCATTAGTGGGTTGGTTTCTCTGATTGCTGGATTTATGACCAGTATGTTTCAATTTTCAGAATGTGGTATAGCCGTTAATCCAAACTGCACAGCGTTGGGTCGCTGTTTTGACGAGATTTTTGGTCATAACGAAACGTCTGAATTGATTCCACCAGATCAAATTTCTGAGTGTAGGGGGTCTTTCATAGCCTCTGTCACAAATGCGGGATTATGTGTTATTTTTTTCATTGTCTATCATCTTTTTCAGTTCAACCGCTCAGTTCAAAGTGCAAGAGTGCCTGCAAGACTAGAAGAGCTTAGGGGGCGCATCTCCCGTGAAGATCAGGACGGCGCTGGACTGCATTTTCTTGATCCAGAGCCCGACACCGCAGCAGAGGATTCAGCGGACTGGTACCGGTTCAGAAGTAGATACACTGAGCACATGCAAAAACTATCTGTGATTCACCCCCTCAAATATAAACACCCTTTCTTCCAGCGCGTTTTCCCTTCGACCGATCAGTCAATAATAGCCTCAGATGACATCACAGTTTCTATTGAGGAGGATCAGGATTCAGATTCGGATATTGAGCTATTACCAAGACAAGGGGCAAGTCGTGACTACCTATAGCAAGAATGATTGATACTTCCTTTGTAATAATGTCACCTTTTTCAGACGGTCCCTTCATTGTAACGTCCTCCTTAAATAGTAAAGATGAGTACAATAAATCTTTCCTGTATTCAATAAGGCTTTCTTCTTAGTGCATTTTATATCAGCATTTATTTTATAGTCGCATAGTGACGCATTGTAGAAGTAATAGAATGTAGATATACGTATTGCCTAATAAGGCTGGTGAGTGGCGGGCTGGAATAGTTGATATGGGCACTCCCCCGCCAGCCTGCTGCAAGTGGTAGTGAGTATAATGACTCAACAGTTGACCCATTTCTACCGCTGTGCTACTCTTAATTTTAATTGGTTTTGGTGGAATAGACCGTGAAAGCATTAAGTAAACGCACTAATGGTTGTATTATAGGTACTTCGGAATGCCCAAGTGCCGCTTGCGGGCCTAATTCTGTTAACGTCCAAACTGTGTGTCTCAATGTGGCTTCTGCCACTCTATAATTCTCACCCTGCTATTCAAATTCAAGACGTATACTAATTTCGGAGATACACGCATGTTGACTTATAGATCGGTTTTAATTTATGGCTTTGCACTTTTTGCCATGTTTTTTGGATCTGGTAATTTAGTTTTCCCCATTAAGATTGGGCAGAGCGCGGGATCATTTTGGTTGTTAGGTTTTTTAGGATTGGTGGTCACTGGGATCATATTGCCATTTTTAGGTCTATTCGTCATTAAGCTTCATCGTGGATCCTATAATAGTTTTTTTTCTGAGGCAGGGACGCTTGCTAAAGTAGTGATGCCGCTTTTTATTCTGTCGTTGCTTGGCTCATTTGGTGTTGTTCCACGCTGTATTACTGTTGCTTATGGTGGCGTTGGTTATCTGATCCCCCGGCTTCCTCTTGTTATTTTTAGTGCAATTTTTTGTGCTGTTACCTTTTTGTTCTGCTTGAAAGATCAGCGCATGATTAACGTATTGGGTAAGTGGTTGAGTCCAATTCTGTTAATTGTATTGATTGCATTAATTTTTGTAGGGATTCTCAATGCAAGTCCGCTAATGCCGACAATAAGTGTTAACCCGCCGAGCGCTTTTTATGACGGTTTTTTAAGCGGCTATCAGACAATGGATTTATTCGCTGCTTTTTTCTTTTCGGCATTAATGTTTACACAAATTCAAAAAATAATGCCTGAAAATGCTACGCATCGAGATACTGTCAAGTTTGCTATTTTACCGAGCATATTGGGCGCTTCCTTGTTGGCATTTATATACTTAGGCTTTGTCTATCTAGGCGCTCATTACGCTGATATAACAGCAAACGTTTCTCCGGAATTAATGTTGCCAACTATTGCTAAGTCTATTATGGGTGAGAGCGCGACTTTTTTCATTAGTACCGCCATGATGTTCTCCTGTTTAACAACGGCTGTAGCTCTGAATAATATCTATGCCCGCTATTTGTGCTCGTTTTTACGCGTAGATGATAAGCAATTCCCTCTGGTTTTGTTCGCCACAACGCTGGTAGCTTTTATGATATCTTTACTTGATTT
>JBGSSQ010000435.1:0-20430 GCA_041736975.1 Gammaproteobacteria bacterium | reverse complement strand
TGTTTTAGCTTCTGTTTTAGGCGATTTAACCATCAGTATGCTCAAACGTAATGTGGGCGTAAAAGACACAGGAAATTTGCTGCCAGGCCATGGTGGCATTCTTGATCGCATTGATAGTATGTTGCCTGCATTACCCATTTTTATCCATTTCACGGTTTTCTAATCATGCAGAAAATCACGCTTTTGGGTGCAACGGGTTCAATTGGTAAAAGTACGTTGGCCATTCTTTCTCAACACACTGATCAATATCAGCTTTTTGCTGTTTCAGCCAATACTGATGTAGAAGCGCTTTTGACCATTTGTAGACAATGGCAACCATCATATGCAGTGATGGCAGATGCTCATTCAGCAGAGCAGCTAGCGATGAAACTTCACCAACACCGTTTAAGCACTCAGGTGCTATCGGGTGAAGAAGGCTTAGTCAGTATCAGCGCTCATCCTGAATGTAACACTGTTGTTGCCGCCGTGGTTGGTGCTGCGGGGCTTTTACCCGCAATGGCAGCGGCCCATGCTGGGAAAAAAATTTGCCTGGCTAATAAAGAAGCCTTAGTCATTGGCGGTCAATTGTTAATGGCGGCGGTTGAAAAGGGTGGTGCTACTTTAATCCCAGTGGACAGTGAGCATAACGCCTTGTTTCAGGCAATGCCTGCGGGGTATCGTACTGGTTCCACTCCTAAGGGGGTAACGCGTTTAATATTGACAGCATCAGGTGGCCCTTTCCGCGAATTGCCTGAAGAGCAGTTTCAACATATTACTCCGGCACAAGCCGTTGCACATCCTAACTGGTCTATGGGCGCGAAGGTCTCTGTAGATTCAGCAACAATGATGAATAAAGGTTTAGAAGTCATTGAGGCGCACTGGCTATTTAATATGCCCAGCGATCAAATTGATGTGGTAGTACACCCTCAAAGTATTGTGCATTCATTGGTGGAATATGCTGATGGTTCTCAGTTGGCACAACTTGGCGTGCCGGATATGCGAACGCCTATTGCCTGCGCATTAAGTTGGCCTGAGAGAATTAGCAGTGGTGTACCCCAGCTTAATTTAACGCAACAGAGTCCTTTGACTTTTTATACCCCCGATATTGAACGCTTTCCTTGCCTGAATCTTGCCTTCAATGCAATAAAGCAGGGTGGTGCCGCGCCGGCTATACTCAACGCTGCTAATGAAATTGCTGTGGCAGCTTTTTTGAAAGGGGACATTGGTTTTACCTCTATACCCATGCTGATAGAGGCAGCATTAACCCATCTTCCTCAGAGCTCCCCTATAACGAGTATTGATGCATTAATCAGTATCGATAACCAAACTCGGCAATTCGTTTCTAATAGCCTTCTGGCCCAACTCATAAAGTGAAAAAAAAGGCAGAAAAATCCTACTCAGGCTGCTTTTCATCCTGTATACTGGCTGCAGCAATGTCCATCAAGATTGATTTTGCTGTTAATTTGCAATGATACAAACGGAAGGTAATGATAAAATTATGGTTAATACAAACCCTATGAAAAGCGGTCTTATAGCATTAATGCTAGCTTTGACTCCGTTAAGCGCTTCTGCATTCACTGTGGAAAGAATCCAATTTGAAGGTTTGCAACGTGTCAGACCGGAAACAGTTCGTACTTATCTCTCTATCAAAGAAGGTGGGGAAGTAGAGTCCAAAGATACGCGACGCTTAGTTGAAGAGCTTTACAAAACAGGCTTTTTGATGACATTAACTTATCTCGCACTCATGGTACGCTAATTATTCGTGTCACTGAACGTCCAGTTATTAGCCATCTTAACATCACGGGGAATCATGAGGTAAAATCTGAAGACCTGATTAAAGTTCTTAAGGAAAACGGTATTTCCGAGGGTAGAGTCTATGATCAATCCATCTTTTTAAGTATACAACACTCACTAGAAGCGCAGTACTTTAACTTGGGTCGTTACAATGCCAAAGTTCATGCCACAGTTAAACGACTAAAAGATAACCGAGTAGAAATTGATATTTCAATTTTTGAAGGGCAAATTTCAAAAATCAAAGATATTCATTTTGTTGGTAACAGAATTTTTTCAAGTAAAACGCTCTTAAAGCAATTCCAATTGAGCACAACCAAATTATGGTCATTTGTGACTCAAACTGATCGATACGCTAGCGATAAATTAGCTGCCGATCTTGAGAACTTACGTTCATATTATATGGATAGAGGCTATCTAGAATTTCAAATTACCTCAACACAAGTCACTATTACACCAGATAAGAAAGATGTGTTTATCACCGTAAACATGAAAGAAGGTGAAATATTCACGTTGAAGCGATACACCTTATCAGGTGATCTATTAGGTAGTGAAGCAGAATTACGTAAGCTGTCCACACTAACTCTTGGGCGCCCTTTTTCAAGAAAAGATTTAATGAACACGCAAAAGAGCATGGTCGATTACTTCGCCGACCGAGGCTATGCTTTTGCCAAAATAAGTATCAAGCCCGATGTCAATGACCACGAGCATGTAGTTTCAATCAATCTTGTGGTGCAACCAGGGCCACGAGTTTATGTTCGACATGTTTCTTTTGAGGGAAATACCGTTACTCGAGACGAGGTCATTCGTCGTGAACTACGACAGTATGAGTCAAGTTCTTATGACCAAGCAAAAGTTAAAGAAGGCAAGCGACGACTGTCAAATTTGGGTTACCTAGAAAAAGTTGACGTTGAAACAAAGCCCTTTCCTGGCTCTTCTAATTTAGTTGACGTGAATTATAAAGTCACTGAAGCGCCCGCTGCCTCTGCCAATGCTCAAGCAGGTTATTCAGACGCTGTGGGCTTTGTTTATGGCGCCAACCTCAAGCACAAAAATTTCCTGGGAACAGGCAATAGTGCGATGATTGGCTTCGAAAGAAACGATGCCGCATCAAATTATAGTTTTGATTTTTACAAACCTTACCTGACCATTAGTGGAATTGGAGCAGGCATCAATGCTTACTACCAAAAGACAACACCGGGTAAAGTGGGTATTAGTAGCTATAAAATGGATAGCTATGGTACCTCGTTGAACTTCAGTGTGCCGATCTCTGAATATAACCATGTGAGTTTTGGTTTCGGTTATAGCAATATCGATTTGTTTGTGAATCCTAATACCACTCCTTACAATCAAACGGTCTATCAAAAATTTATTGCTGATAATGATGGCCGTACTGTATACGATCAATTCACTGTAAACCTCGGGTGGAGTCATAGTAGCTATGACCGCGCTATTTATCCAACAGATGGCTTCCGTCATTCATTTAAAATCAATGTGGGATTACCGCTGGCTAAAAACAGCCTTGAGTATTATAAAATAAATTATGAAGCTTCTTTTTATCACCCGTTACCGAAGAATTTTGTGTTTAACGCCAGAGCGCGCTTGGGCTTTGGTGATGGTTATGGTGGCACTAGCGAATTGCCTTTCTTTTTAAACTATTATGCTGGTGGTATGGATACTGTTCGTAACTACGATGATAATAGTTTAGGTCCTATCGATGTTAATAATAAAAATATCGGTGGTAATGTCCTGACTACAGGAAGTCTCGAATTAATTATGCCGGAGTGGTTTGGCGAACATATTCGAACCTTAGTATTTGTTGATGCTGGTAATGTGTTCGATACACAATTCACCTTATACCGCGTGGATAAAGAAACAGGTACTATCCTTTTAGCGGAGCAAGATTACAGTCCTAGTATCAGCAGGTTACACTACTCAGCCGGTGTACAGCTTGAATGGTTATCACCATTTGGGCCGTTACGTTTTAGTGTAGGGTCTCCATTGAATAAAGTCGAGGGTGAATTTAAAAAGCCACTCTTCTTCCAATTTTCAGTGGGTACTAGTTTGTAAGTAAGATTGGCCTTGATGAATTGAGGTCCATGGTTTGATTTATTAACTTAAGTGTGAGGAAAATGCTATGAAACGTTTCATCGTGAGTATTGCGGCTGTTTTATTAATGACATCTGTCAGTATGGCGCAAGCCGCAGATGTTAAAATTGGTATTATTGATATGCAACAAATTATGACAAAATCTAAACAAGCAGATAAACTTCGTGTCGATCTAGAAAAAAGATTTTCACCTAAAAAAGCTGAACTGCAGAAAGCAGCAGATGCTTTTAAAGCGGATGTCGATAAGTTTAAGCGTGATGAAGCCGTTATGAGTGCTGCAGATAAAGATAAATTGCAAAAGAAAATTATGGATGCGCAACAAAGTTTGCAGCAACGTCAAAGCATATAGCAAAAAGAAGCTATGTCTGAGCAAAAAGAAGCGATTCAAGCTTTACTGGATAATGTCCGAAATACTGTAAAATCAATCGCTGCTGAAGATAAGCTGACAATCGTTATCGCTAAAGAAGCTGCTATCTATCAAGATGAGAGCTTAGATATTACGCCTAAAGTTCTAAAGAAGATGTCTAGCTAATTTCCTGATTTTCAGCCGTTCTTCACTATGACAAGAGCGGCTGAAATCCTACCAATTCTGACTTCACTCCTGTAGAATAGCTACAAATTGAACCTCTTAAGGTAATCCATGTCAGTAAACACTCACTATACTTTGTCAGAATTGTCTGAAAAGCTGAATACACGCCTGGTAGGCAACGGCTCTGTCACTATTTCTGGCATTGCACCGCTTTACAGAGCAACACAGGGTGATATCACCTTCCTATTAGCGCCCATTTATCGATCTTATTTGCAAACCACAGAAGCCACAGCTGTTGTGCTATCTGAGGAGAATCTGAATGGTTTCACTGGCAATGCCTTAGTTGCACCCGATCCTAGCCTAGTGTATGCAAGACTAGCGGCTTTATTCGCTAAAACAACGGATACCCCTCCAGGCATCCATCCATCGGCTGTTATATCGGAGAGTGCAACGGTTGATCCATCAGCCAGTATTGGTGCATTTTGTGTAATAGGTGAGCATTCAACTATTGGCGCTGGAACCCAGGTTGGCCATGGTACAGTCATAGGCAAGGGGTGCCAGCTGGGTGAGTCTTGTCGAATAGCGGCTAATGTCACTTTGTATGATGGTATCAAAATAGAAGACAGGGTCATTATTCATAGTGGTGTGGTGATTGGTGCAGATGGCTTCGGTTTAGTCAACGATCGCGGCCGTTGGCTGAAAATTCCGCAGTTAGGTAGTGTGCATATTGGTAACGATGTTGAAATTGGCGCTAATACTACTATCGATAGAGGCTCCATGGATGATACGATTCTAGAAGATGGCGTTAAGTTAGATAACCAAATTCAAATTGCCCATAATGTCATTATTGGTGCTCACACCGCTATAGCCGCTTGTGTGGGTATTGCAGGTAGCAGCAAGATTGGTAAACATTGTATGATCGGTGGGGCTTGTAATATTGCGGATCATGTTACAATCTCTGATCAAGTAATACTTACAGGAGCCACCTCTGTGTTTGGATCACTCGATGAGGCTGGTGTTTACTCATCGGGTACACCTGCCCAATCTCGGCAGCAGTGGCACCGCCAACTGATCAGAACTCGCCAATTGGATCAACTGTATAGTCGTGTAAAAAAACTGGAGAAATCAAATCATGAGTGAGATTAACATTACTGAGATCATGGCTACATTGCCACATCGCTATCCATTTCTGTTGATAGACAAGGTTCTTTCCTGCGAATCAAACAAGAGCATCGTAGCAATTAAAAACGTGAGTGTGAACGAACCGCAATTTTGTGGTCATTTCCCTCAGAGTCCTGTGATGCCAGGCGTGCTTATGATTGAAGCCTTAGCGCAAGCAGCTGGCGTATTGATCTACAAAACACTTGAGTCATTACCATGCAAAGATAACTGGTTCTATTTGGTTGGGGTTGATAAAGCACGTTTTAAACGCATTGTTGTGCCCGGTGACCAGTTGCGTCTTGTCGTAGAGATTGTTAAAGTGCGACGCGATCTTTGGATATTTAAAGGAACGGCAACTGTGGACGGTGAGTTGGCGTGTAGTGCAGAGATAATGACAGCAAGAGGTGCGTTAAGTGATTGATAAAACAGCAATAATAGACCCATCAGCAAAAATTGCCGATGATGTGAAAATTGGTCCTTTTACAGTAATTGATGCCAATGTTGAGATTGGCGAGGGCTGCGAAATCGGCGCTCATGTCGTTATTAAGGGGCATACACGCATTGGTAAAAATAATCGTATTTACCAATTTAGCTCCATAGGTGAAGCCCCTCAAGATACCAACTACAACGGTCAAGAAACCTGGTTGCACATCGGTGATAATAATATTATCCGTGAATTTTGCACCATCAGCCGAGGTACAGCTTCAGGCAACGGCACCACCCGCATCGGTAACAACTGTTTTATTATGGCTTACGTACATATAGCACATGATTGCCAAATTGGTAATCACGTCACTTTAGTGAATAACACCGCTTTTGCTGGGCATGTCAAAGTAGCCGATTATGCCCGCATAGGTGGCTTTGTCGGTGTACATCAATTTTGCAGTATTGGCGCACACAGTTTTATTACCGCCGCTATGATCAGAAAAGACATCCCCCCGTACGTCATTGTCACCGGTGATGCCGCGAGATTATGCGGTCTGAATATAGTGGGCCTAAAACGCCGAGGGTACTCTGCAGAGGCTATTACCGGCTTAAGACGCGCCTATAACATCCTTTTTCGCAACGGCTTAAATGTTACTCAAGCAATGAAAGAGCTAGAGCTGTTGGTACCGGAATTTGCTGATGTGCAGTTGTTTATTGATTCTGTCAATAACTCTACACGTGGCATATTGCGCAGTGGTGAATTTGAGGCGCCTGAGTTTATCTAAACGACTTTGTGATCCGCTTGCAATGACTGAGCAGAAGAGTCAAGAGCGCTTAATAACAATTGTGTCAATGATGTTTCTGTTGAATCGCTCTTTAGCGCTTGGTGTATTTCAGACAAGCGCTTTTTCTGAAGATCGTAACACATTGAATTTGAGAGTAATTTTGACACTTCTGCCGCAACCTTGTCAGCCGTTAAATCATTTTGCAATAACTCAGGCACGATGCCCTGTTTAGCAATGATATTAGGCAAACCTACCTGTTTTAATTTAACGACGCGCTTGGCTAGCCAAAATGTAAAAGCATTGGTCTTATAAGCCACAATCATTGGCACTTTTAGTAAGGCTAATTCCAAGGTAACAGTTCCACTGGCGGCTACAGCAATGTCACACGCTTGCATGGAGACATAACGATCTTCTGTGGTCACCTTGACGGGAACTGCATACTGAGAGAGTTGCTCATTGAGCCATTCTGTATCGATATTATTGGCTTTAGGCAAGACGAACTGCAATGTAGGATCTTTAGCATACAATTGCGCAGCAGCCGCTAAAAGTGGCGGTAGAATAGCGTGTGCTTCTGAGCAGCGACTACCTGGAATCAAGCCAACTACGGGCTGATTAAGCTTTAAATTTAGCTTGGTTTTAGCTTCAACAGTGGAAAGTGAGCAGAGGGGTTCTGTTGCTAGTGGGTGGCCAACAAATTGTGCAGTAACATTAAAACGTTTGAAGAAATCCACTTCAAATGGAAATATAACCGCCATCACATCAACCCAGCGCTTTATTTTATGCACGCGGCTTTGATGCCATGCCCACAACTGTGGGCTGATATAGTAAACAACGTGGCAGCCCTGTTGTTTTGCAAATTTAGCCATTCGCAAATTAAAGCCAGGGTAATCGACCAATACCACCACTTTAGGCTTTTCTGCTCGAATCATTTTTTTAAGCACTTTGAAGGCGTGGTGTATTTGGCGCCATTCTTTAATCACTTCAATAAGGCCGACGAGCGCTAGATTTTTAGCATCGACTATGAGTTTTGCACCTGCAGCAGCGAGTTGTTCACCACCCATTGCACTGATCACTAAATTTGGCTGCAACAGTTTGAGTTTATTGACTACTTTAGCGGCGTGCATATCACCTGAAGGTTCGCCGGCAATAATCAGTAAGTCTGTGGTTTTAGCCACTTGATCAAGCATCTTGAATCCAAGCACCAGCTTGATTGCCCGTATGCTCATTGGCTAATTGTTCAGCGATGATACGGGTGATATTGAGTGCGGTGATTAAAGCCTCACGGCCTGCTTCTGGTGATACTCTTGGCGGTGTTTTAGTCATGATACTGGTGAGGAAAGCTTCGCACTCATCACGCAGTGAATCACCGGCTTCAAAGGATTGTACATTCATAGCATCACCGGTTGACAAGTTAGGGTCTTGGTGATGGATGGCTAAGCGTTTAAGCTGCAAATCAGCTTCAATATAAGCGTTATTTTGGTATAGACGAATGTCGCGCTGTGATTGTATGCTCACTCTGCTGGCTGTAAGATTCGCGGAACAGCCATTTTGAAAGTCTATGCGCGCATTGGCATAATCTACGCGTTCGGTCAGTACTCGCGTGCCGCGTGCGGAGATGGATTTTATCGGTGACTTCACCCAATCCAAAATGAGATCAATATCATGGATCATGACATCATGAACGACATTAATGTCAGTCACTCGAGGTTTATAAGGTGACACTCGCACGCACTCGATAAAGCGTGGATTATCGATGAGTGGATTAATGGCAGCCACTACAGGGTTGAAGCGCTCTAAGTGGCCCGGTTGTAGGACAACTTGCTGAGATTGTGCCATTTGAATGAGATCATTAGCTTCTTCAACTGAGCGTGTAATGGGCTTTTCCAGAAGTACGTGTTTATTGGCCTCCAAGAACACTTTAGCTACTTGATGATGCCAAGAAGTAGGCACTACGATACTAACGGCATCTACTAGGTCTAGTAGTTCATGATAATCGTAGACGGCGCGAACTTGATGTTTGGCAGCAATTTCATCAGCCCGTTGACGGTCTGTGTCACAGATGGCGACCAGCTCTGCTTGTGGCGATTGCGCAAACTTTTCAGCATGATACTGACCTAAATACCCAACCCCAATCACGGCTACCTTACATTTTTTCATCGTTAACACCTATAACAAATTTAATAGTGAAATTCTCGCAGATTTTGCTACCATAGGCAACAGAATAGCCATTCTCAAGTAAGAGGGCGCGATGACAAAGGGATTATTCTTAATATAGGGATGTAAACAGTGAATCAACGTGAGTATCATCAAGGCCTAGTCGGTGTCGATGAAGTAGGGCGCGGCCCACTAGCTGGCGCTGTAGTCGCCGCGGCTGTTATTATGCCTTCCGTGCGCGAATTAACTACCCTGCGCGATTCAAAGCTGCTCTCAGAAAGCAAACGTGAAACACTCTATACACAAATAACAGCAGGTGCTTTAGCGTGGGCAATAGGCCGAGCCGAGGTCGAAGAAATAGATCAACTGAATATCCTGCAAGCAAGCTTATTAGCCATGAAACGTGCAGTAGAAGCTCTTGGCATAGTTCCGTCACTTGCATTAGTGGATGGTAATCAAGCCCCCAAACTGTCTTGTGCGGTACAAACCATCATTGGCGGTGATAAGCTTGAGCCTCTCATTAGTGCCGCCTCAGTCATCGCTAAAGTGACTCGTGATCGAGAAATGCTGATTCTGGACAACGTTTATCCGGGATACGGCTTTGCTCAGCATAAAGGCTACGGAACTCGAGTGCACCTAGCCGCATTGGAGTCGCTGGGGCCCTGTGAAATACACCGTAAAAGCTTCGCACCTATCAAAAAATATCTGGTCACTGTCTAAGCCTAATACTGAATTCTCTACGCTATATTCAAATATAATTTAGATAATGATAAAGATGTACAATACAAAGGAACTGATTTAGTAAAGTCTCACATCTTTCGTCGCTCCCTTTTGGTCATCGCGAGCGAAGTGTGGTGTCGCAGATAGCATCAAGGATTATGGATTTTTCTAGAGTTTATCTTGTCGCAGCCTGACTTTTAGGTTTAAATAGACTTAATAAATGACTTATAGAGTCATTCAGCTGAGGAGCCTTTGATGTCTGTGCCTTTCGTACATTTACACCTACATACCGAGTACTCACTCGTAGATGGTATTGTGCGTATAAAACCCCTGGCATCAGCCGTTAAAGCCGCTGGCATGAGCGCAGTAGCCATTACCGATCACTGTAACATGTTTGGTCTGGTGAAATTTTACCGTGCGGCTATTGCCGCTGGGGTTAAGCCGATTATAGGCACTGATATCTTGGTGGTTAACCCAGGGTCTAAATCCGCGCCCACACGGCTGGTGCTATTGTGTCAAAATAAAGTTGGATACGGTAATCTAACCCGTTTGGTTTCACGCGCCTACCTAGAAGGCCAACATAATGGCGTTGCCCTCATTGACAAAGCGTGGTTCATAGGAGCCACAGAAGGATTAATTGCCTTATCGGCGGCAACCGTCGGCGACGTAGGGCAAGCCCTGTTGGTTGACAATTATGCCGTCGCGCAATCGCTAGCCAATGAGTGGTCAGCTTTGTTTCCAAATCGATTTTACTTAGAGTTGACCCGCACAGGGCGGCCAAGTGAAGAAAAGTATGTTCAACAGGCTCTTAGATTAGCTCATGACCTCACCTTACCTGTGGTAGCCACAAATGATGTGCGTTTCCTGCAGGCTAGTGAATTTGAGGCCCACGAAGCGCGAGTGTGTATCAATAGCGGACACACCCTAGATGATCCTTCTCGCCCCAAACTCTACAGCGAAAAGCAATACTTACGTTCCCCTGAAGAGATGGTAGCCCTGTTCGCTGATATTCCGGAAGCCATCACCAATACTGTTGAAATTGCCAAACGTTGCAGTTTGCCACTGACCCTTGGTAAAAATTATTTGCCTACCTTCCCAGTGCCCGAGGGAATGACACTAGATGCTTTTTTTCGTCAAGAAGCCGAACGCGGACTAGAGAAACGCTTGGCTAAATTAGTCGTTAGCGATGCAAATGATTTTGCTGAAAAACAAACAACCTATGCACAACGTCTTGACCTGGAGTTGAAGGTCATTACCTCCATGGGCTTCGAAGGTTATTTTTTAATTGTTGCCGATTTTATTCGTTGGGCAAAGCAAAATGCAATTCCTGTTGGTCCTGGACGTGGTTCAGGTGCTGGTTCATTGGTGGCCTACGTACTCGATATTACTGATCTTGACCCTATGGATTTTGATTTGCTTTTTGAGCGTTTTTTAAATCCAGAACGTGTCTCTATGCCCGATTTTGATATCGATTTTTGTATGGAAGGTCGAGATCGCGTTATAGAATATGTGGCCGAAAAATACGGTCGAGATAGCGTTGCGCAAATTATCACCTATGGTTCTATGGCTGCTAAGGCGGTAGTGCGCGATGTGGGCCGAGTGCTGGCTCACCCCTATGGCTTTGTCGATAAAATTGCTAAATTAATTCCATTTGAATTAGGCATGACCCTAGAAAAAGCATTGAAACAAGATGAAGCCTTGCTCACTCGTTACAATGATGAAGAAGAAGTTAAAACCCTAATTGATTTGGGCCTGCAACTAGAGGGCATTGCACGAAATGCTGGAAAACATGCGGGTGGGGTAGTGATTGCACCCTCTAAATTAACGGATTTTACGCCGTTATATTGTGAAGAAGATGGTAACAATCTTGTCACCCAATTCGATAAAGATGATGTAGAAGCCGTGGGCTTAGTCAAGTTCGACTTTTTAGGCTTAAGAACATTAACCATTATTGATTGGGCGTTGCAGGCACTTAACGCGCATCGCAAAAGTCAGGGCCAAACGCCCATTGAAATTCTTTCAATCCCTTTGAATGATCAGAAGGTTTTTAAATTATTACAAGCGTGTAATACCACGGCTATTTTCCAGCTTGAGTCGCGTGGAATGAAAGATTTAATTAAACGCCTAAGACCTGACGCTTTCGAAGAAATTATTGCTTTAGTGGCTTTGTTTAGACCCGGTCCATTACAGTCTGGCATGGTTGATGATTTTATTGATCGTAAACATGGACGATCCAAAGTTGAATATTTACACGAAGATTTAACGGCCATATTAAAGCCAACTTATGGCGTGATTTTATATCAAGAACAAGTAATGCAAATTGCCCAGGTACTCGCAGGCTATACACTGGGTGCCGCTGATATGTTACGTCGCGCGATGGGTAAGAAAAAAGCGGAAGAAATGGCAGAGCAGCGAGAAATCTTTGTTACCGGCTCCAAAGCTCGTGGTGTGCCTGAAGAAAAATCGAATCAAATTTTTGATTTAATGGAAAAATTTGCAGGCTATGGTTTTAATAAATCTCACTCGGCGACTTATGCACTTTTATCCTATCAAACAGCTTGGTTGAAAGCTCATTACCCGGCTGAATTTATGGCTGCGGTACTATCGTCGGATATGGATAACACCGATAAAGTAGTTAATTTTATCTTAGATTGTGAACAGAATGGCTTGTCTATTCAGCCACCACACGTCAACAAAAGTTATTATAAGTTCACGGTCAGTTATCAGCCAACACCCGATACACCAGCTAGCGCACAACAAACTTCACCAATGCATATTGTCTATGGATTAGGCGCTTTAAAAGGTGTGGGTGAAGCAGCTATTGAGTCTATTATAGAAGCACGTACAGAAGGTCCTTTTATTGACTTGTTTGAGTTTTGTCAACGTGTTGATACCCGTAAAGTAAATCGACGTGTCATAGAAGCTTTAATTAAAGCTGGTGCCATGGATGATTTTGGTGCACATAGAGCCAGCCTACTAGCCAGTATAGACAGCGCCTTTCGTTTCGCCGATCAGCATCGCAAAAATGCTGAATTTGGCCAGCAAGATTTATTTGGCATGGCCGACACCAGTAGTGAATCGACCAAAGTTGATTACCTCAGCGTCCCTAAATGGCGCGATGAGGTGCGACTGCAAGCTGAAAAAGAAACGTTAGGCTTTTATTTAAGTGGCCATCCTATCCAGCAATATGAAAAAGAATTACGCCAGTTTATTACCAACGATATCGCCAGCCTTAGGCCTACCGAGCGTCACAAAACACTGATGGTAGCAGGGTATGTGGTGAGTGTTCGCACATTAATGACCAAACGTAATACACGTATGGCCATCGTGAAATTAGAAGATCGCAAAGATAGTATCGAAGTTGCAGTATTCTCTGAGGTTTTCGAGGAAGCGCGTCCATTGCTGGTCAAAGATCAGCTTTTAATTATTGACGGCGAAGTGAGTACTGATGAGTATTCTGGTGGTTTGCGCATGAGTGCTAAACGTATCCTTGATTTATCCATGGCTCGTTGTGAATACGCCAAATACATTCACATCGATACACCTAAACACCTTGCACTAGTATCCACTCTCCCGGGCTTACAAACCGCACTGACCCAATTTCAACACGGCCAATGTCGCGTACTGATTCACTACCAAAACAATGAGGGTAAAGCGCGTTTATTATTAGGCGATGATTGGCGGGTCACCCCAAAAAATGAACTCATACTGGCCTTGCGTCAGCTTTACGGTAGTGATGCAGTAGTCGTTGCTTATTAACAGTTGTGCTAATCAGCGAAATCCCGCAGATTGTATTTTATAAGCAGCTACGTTATCCTAACCACATGAGTATCCCCAGTATATTGTCAGGTAACTTCTAGCATAATCATTGGGAGCGGAGTGTAGAAACCCATAAAATAGTTACTAGTTTATTATTTGGTTTTGGATGTCTAACCATTTTGACAGGTCAACAAAATTAGCCTGTAAACAACGGAGATAAGCAATGAGTACAGTTAATAGTTTTAACACCCAAGAGATCCTTAAGGTTTCCGGAAAAGATTATCATTATTTTTCTTTGAAAAAACTGGAAGGACAAGATTTCCCCTCTGTACAACAACTGCCAAAAACATTGAAGATTTTACTGGAAAATTTACTGCGTTGGGAAGATGGGGTGCGGGTAACGCGAGAGAATATCAGTACTTTGGCAAATTGGGCGACTAAACCCAGCACGGCTAATATTTTATTTGCGCCAGCCCGCGTGTTAATGCAAGATTTTACTGGTGTACCGGCTATTGTCGATTTAGCGGCGATGCGTTCAGCCATGGTCGCGCGTGGCGGAGATCCCAAAAAAGTTAACCCTTTGACACCCGTTGATTTAATCATTGATCACTCCGTGCAAGTTGACGAGTACGCTAATGTTGCCGCCTATGCGGATAATGTTCATATGGAAATGCAGCGAAATCGTGAGCGTTATGAATTTTTACGCTGGGGACAGGAAGCTTTTGATCATTTTAGAGTGGTACCACCCGGTACCGGCATTTGCCATCAAGTCAATTTAGAGTATTTAGGCAAGGTGGTGTGGACGCGTGAAGTTGCTGGTGAAATGCAAGCTTATCCAGACACCCTCGTTGGCACGGATAGTCATACCACCATGATCAATGGCTTAGGTATTTTAGGTTGGGGTGTAGGCGGTATTGAAGCTGAGGCGGCGATGTTAGGACAGCCTATTTCTCTGTTAATACCAGAAGTGATTGGTTTTGAAATTACTGGGCAGCTACGCGAAGGCGTCACCGCCACCGACTTAGTGTTGACCATTACACAAATTTTACGCTCCCACGGTGTAGTCGGTAAATTCGTCGAGTTTTATGGGCACGGTTTAGCGACACTCACATTACCCGATCGAGCGACTGTGGCGAATATGGCACCAGAATATGGCGCTACTTGTGGATTTTTTCCTGTAGATCAAGAAACGCTCAATTATTTGACACTCACAGGGCGCGAGCCTGCAGAAATCGCATTAGTAGAAGCCTACTCAAAGGCACAAGGCTTATGGCGAGATGAAACAAGCGAAAAACCAATGTTTACAGAGACATTGCAGCTTGATCTTGCAGAGGTAGCCCCTAGCCTTGCTGGGCCAAGACGTCCCCAAGATCGCGTATTAATTTCAGATTTACCACAAGCCTTTGCTAAACAGCAAGAGACACTGACACACAATACCGATTCGCGACCTGTACCAGTAGAGGGCGGCTTCTCATTGGATCACGGCGCAATGGTTATTGCCGCTATTACCAGCTGTACCAACACCTCAAATCCTAGTGTTTTAATGGCTGCAGGTTTGTTAGCTAAAAAAGCATGTGAACTCGGATTGACAGTAAAGCCATGGGTAAAAACTTCCTTCGCACCCGGCTCCAAGGTAGTCACCACCTATTTAGCGCAGGCGGGATTGCAAACCTATTTGAATCAACTAGGGTTTAATCTTGTCGGTTATGGTTGCACCACATGCATTGGCAACTCAGGCCCACTGGATGCGCCTATAGCTAAAGCCATTGATGAGAACGGTTTAGTGGTGAGTGCCGTATTATCAGGGAATAGAAATTTTGAGGGGCGTATACATCCTCAAGTTAAAGCCAACTGGTTGGCATCACCACCCCTTGTTGTGGCGTATGCTTTAGCTGGTACTAGTAAAATTGATTTACATAAAGAAGCACTAGGCACTGACAAACAGGGTAATCCAGTTTTCTTAAAAGATATTTGGCCTTCTAACGCCGAAGTGCACAAAGAAGTTTTGACTGTACGTGATACCATGTATCGTGAACAATATGCAGATGTATTTAAGGGGGACGAAGAGTGGAGCAATCTTGCTACCAACCAAGATCCTACTTACGTATGGCGCGAAGATTCTACCTACATACAGCATCCAACTTTTTTTACTGATCAGAGTAAACCCTCAGATATTCACAGTGCCAGAATTTTGGCTCTTTTAGGCGACAGTATTACTACCGATCATATTTCACCAGCGGGTGCAATCCCTCTGAACTCACCTGCAGGACAATATTTAGTTGAACAAAATATTGCACAAAAAGATTTTAATTCTTACGGTGCACGTCGCGGTAATCACGAGGTGATGGTACGTGGTACCTTTGCGAATATACGGCTACGAAACTTGATGACGCCGGACAAAGAAGGTGGCTTTACTCGTCATTTCCCTTCAGGCGCAGAAATGAGTATTTACGAAGCGTCCAAACTTTACCTTCAGGATAAAAAGCCGTTAGTCGTTTTTGCAGGTAAAGAGTACGGTACAGGATCTTCACGTGATTGGGCTGCTAAAGGGACTCGATTATTAGGGGTTAAGGCGGTGATTGCTGAAAGCTACGAGCGTATTCATCGCTCAAATTTAATTGGTATGGGTGTTTTACCTTTAGAGTTTTTGCCTGGTACCAATCAACAATCACTAGGGCTCACAGGCGAAGAAACGATTAGCATTGAGGGGGTAGAAGCTGTTACGCCAGGAAGCACGGTAAAAATGCAAGTAATTGATAATAAAGGGAATTGCAGGGTTGTCTCTTTGCATTGCCGTATAGATACATCGGATGAATTACAGTATTTTAAACACGGTGGTATATTAGCCTACGTACTTGAGCAATTGGCGGCATCTTAAATTAAATAGGGTGACATTGCGGGTGTATCAGGCCAAAGAACCTAGCTCGCAATAGTACCTCACTAGTTGCTCACTAGTACTTTACTAGTATCTCAGTAAATGACCGAAGATTTACAGAAATTATGGCTGTTATCGTTATCCTCGTTGGTAGGTGATTTACAGCATTAATTAACTCGGCAAGAAGTATTACCACCATCTACGCAAGTGACGCTACAAGAGCGCAGCCCATTGATATTAATTTCTTTAATTTTATTGGCATTGTAATAAACTCCGCCAACGCAGTTTCTCAGTGTTTCACCGTCAATAGTCTTACATGCGCTGCCGTTATAAGTCATCGATTGACAAACACCCGTTAAAATCGTTGCATATCCATCGCCGCGACCTGAATGATAAATATCTGATTTGCCCGCTCTGATCCCATAAAACCCATCAATAAAAGGTGTTTGTAGCATATAAGCAATATCATATTGAGTGCGGTTATTCAGAGTGAGAGCATGACGACCTTCTCGACTTGTCATCTCAGTTTCATTTGCCGCCAACGCGGATAGATTGAAGAGCAGTAGTAAGCTAATGGCTTTGAGCGAATTTTTCATAACTAACCTCTAAATGAAATGTTTGAGACTGAAGAATTATAAAGGCTACAACTGCTCACAGCAATCTTTATTGTGAAAAGTACCTCTGTTTTAGCCTGTTTGTTTACAGGAAGTCGTGCCACCATCCAGGCAGGTAACTGTGCAAGAATTCAGTGACTTGATTGAAATAGCAGAGATCAAATCACCATTATAGTGAACATTACCGACGCAATTTTGCAGTGTAACGAAATCGACCTGCTCGCATAGGCCATTGTGGTTTATTTTTTTACATTCTCCTACCTTAATCGTTACATACTCATCAGCATGCTTAGAGTGGTAGATGTCAGCTTGCCCTTTTTTGATGCCATACACTGCGCTAAAGGAGAAAGTTTCCATAATATAAGCAACGTCGGTGTTGGTTTTATTATAGAGCATAATTGGATTGCCATTTCCTCTGGCTTGATCACCGGTGGCATAGCCTGTGGTGCTGACAAAGAGGGCAAAAAGACACAGGGGTACAAAAATATTTTTCATGTTTATCTCCAAAAGTTAAGTATATCAGTTTTTTTAGCTCAACAGCATTTTGTCGATTGTTGACAATGCAATGGCAGTCTAACCTCTGAAACCTTATTTAGCAATAGATTTTAAAAGTTGGACTTTCATTTGTTGGCTTGGAGATTCTATATCATTGATTTCAAGGGCAATTTTAATGGCTTGTTGGAGAGTATTCTTAGCCTCGTTATAATCCGCCTTATTAACCCACACAGAAAACTTTAGGTTAATGGCTGAATCTCCAAAATTATCTAGTATAACCGTGGCGGCGGGTTTTTTTAAGTTCAAGGTACTTCCCTCGGCTATTTTGAGGAGTATGTCTTGGACTTTGCTGAAATCAGCTCCGTAACCTACTGCGACATTCAACGTTAGTCGACGGTGTTTAAAATGTGTCAAATTGACTACGTCACTACTAATGATATCCTCATTGGGTACTCTAATCATCGTATTATCGGTGGTGCGAATTTTGATTGATAAAAAATCAATGGACATAATCTCACCCTGGTGTCCCTTGACGCAGATGGTATCACCAACCACGAAGGATTTTTCCAGAATTAAAAACACCCCACAGATCATATTGGAAATGGAGGTTTTAGCGGCAAAACCAATGGCGACAGTAGCCACACCAGCAGAGCCGAGTAGCACGCTGAGTTGGAAGTTGAGTTGCTGAAGTGAGGCGATAACAAACAACAGCAATACTATAAAATACACTGATTTTTTGATGATCATGATATGTTGCGGACTGACATAATCCGCTGTGAGTTTTTCACTTTTACGGGACAAAAATGTCGCCAAATAGTAGCCGACGATTAGGATGATGGCCGCCCTAATAAAGGGTAGTAACCAAGTCAGTTCAATAAAGTTGATTGCGTTATTCATGCCTCATCCTACCATAAAAAGGGTGAATTTAATATGCTTTGGTTGTCTTCATGAAACCGTATGAGCAATGCTGTCACTATAGTTATTACTTTCTGCGTCGCCACGCTACGCTCGCGATGACTACAGAGGGCTTATAGGCTTTAGGGGGAGCTCTTGTCTAGGTATTGGAGTTTGTTGGGTTTGTCTTTCCATTCGTCAGCATCCTCAGGTGCGGGCTTTTTGACAGTGATACTGGGCCACTGTTTGGCTAATTCGGCGTTTAAGGCGATAAATGACGTTTGGTCGGGAGGTACGTCATCCTCTTCAAAAATGGCATCGACTGGGCATTCGGGTACGCACAGGTTGCAATCTATGCATTCATCTGGATCAATCACCAGCATATTAGGCCCCTCGCGAAAGCAATCGACGGGGCAGACCTCGACACAGTCCATATATTTGCAACGAATGCAGTTATCACCAACAACAAAGGTCATAGGAGTCTCTCACTTTTGTAAATGTGTCTATTATCCTAGATTCTGCTGTTGAAATCTACTACGAGGGCTTAATGCGCCGAGCCAGCCCACAATAAAATGCCTTCTCGGTCTTCGCTCGCAATGACTGAGGAAGCGATATCTTAGGGGTAACATGAGGGAGTGCTTTTTCCGTGGATTACGTGTAGAATCTGAGGATTGCACAGTGAGTACTTGGAATGATATTAACACCAGATAAGATTAAATTATGGTTGGCAGCGGGTTTACCGACTGCTCAAATTGATGTGACCGGCGATGGGCATCATTTCGAGGCTATTGTTGTTTGCAAAGAATTTGAAGGCTGTTCCATGCTGGAGCAACATCGGCGCGTTTATGCTGTTTTAGGGGAGAAAATGGGTGGAGAAATCCATGCTTTAGCTCTAAAAACACGCGCGAAATAGCACGCCAGAATACATTATTAAGTTATTAAGAGGTGAGACATGTCTGTAATTGAAACCATTAAAAGTCAGCTAGCGGAAAACCCTGTTGTTCTTTATATGAAGGGTACGCCAGCTTTTCCCCAGTGCGGATTTTCTGGTAAAGCTATTTATATCTTACGTGAATGTGGGGTAGAGTTTTTGGCCGTAAACATTCTGGAAAATGACGAGCTGCGTCAAGGTATTAAGGAATATGGCAATTGGCCTACAATCCCTCAATTGTACATCAATCAAGAGCTCATCGGCGGTAGTGATATCATGCAAGAACTCTTTGAAAGTGGTGAGCTTCGTAAAATTCTAGCGGGTAATGTCCAGTCTTAGAACTCTGACCAGATATCCTCTTTTGACGTTTTATCCATTGGCTTATCGCGAAGCTCATAAATTTTTTGATATTTCTTGATTTCAGCCAATTGTGACTCTGATTTTGCGTGGATCTCGTCAAAGGATTCGATCATCTGATCGACCTTACTTACATATCCAGTAATTTTACGACGAATCATAATTTGTTCCTCGGTAGCAGTGACTTAGATTCTAGCGTAGAATACCGACTTTTGCCTGAAAGATAAAGCCACATGACACAACCGAACTTGCTGCTTAGGAATTATGAATTTGCTCAGCTCTTTGATGCCGAGCATTTAAGAAGGCTTGATGCAGATTTTTTAGCTATACTTAACACTGAAAATGCAGTGCTTTACGAGCAGTTAGTCGCTTATAGACACAAAACACGACCATTTGAGCGTGAAGAGGTTAGCCAATGCTTGATTTTAGTGGCTCAACACCTAGCGGAATTTATAACCTCACTCTTTAACATAGAACAACCCACCGGTGATTTAAAAGATGCCATAGTGCGCGATAATGTCATCTTCAAATTCAAAGAAACCTTTATTTTACGCCTAGCTAAACGCCGAGTAGCCAATCACACTATTACCTTGTCTTTCCATGAGCTTGATGACTGGTTGAACAAACAACTTGTTCCCTCAGTTGTATTACCAGCAGATCAACACTTTGCAGATACGGTAACCGAGCCTCTCTCAGTTGTGGATAATACCTCAAACAACCCACAGGCTTCAGCTTATACGCCTGCTTTCTATGACAGAGAATTAGCTGTGGCTCATTACGCTATGATGCTATCTGAAGCTGTCCCACAAAATCCAGACGAGCTGGAGCGCTTCATAGACTGGTGTGTTTTG
>JBGSSQ010000409.1:0-3270 GCA_041736975.1 Gammaproteobacteria bacterium | reverse complement strand
ACT
This sequence comes from Gammaproteobacteria bacterium, assembly GCA_041736975.1. Classification (GTDB taxonomy): domain Bacteria; phylum Pseudomonadota; class Gammaproteobacteria; order JAIEPX01; family JAIEPX01; genus JAIEPX01. The sequence goes on along the minus strand of JBGSSQ010000409.1, from coordinate 3,267 downwards.
GTGGCTGTTATATTAACGGGGCTGCTGCTTTGGCGAAGATATCTTAAAGAAGCCATGCCTCCGGAAGAGGCCTATGTTATGGTTTCTCAAACAACACCCGTCATGGTAGAGCTTGACCCTCGAACGGACTAATCCAACCTTAATAAACACGTTGTGAAAAATCAATGAGAATCACGTTGGGTTTAAAGGTGCTGTGGAGTGCCCTTGGGGGCGCTGACGTTTCTTTTTCACAATTCGCATAATACTACAATGCCCAGTCAACAGATGGGTAAAATAGATACACGTTCTACTTAATACTGCTTAACACTCAGCTTGTATACTAAACCAGTACAGTTTTAAAATAGAGGTTGTGATGAAAGTAGATTATGATGATACTAATCAAGGGCATTCGAATTTTAGTGATACTCAACGAGAATTAGCGGAGTTGCAGGGATGGCTTCAGCAGCAGTCTGGTGATACCTCGGCACTTAGGAGTGGCGATAGTTCCGATAGTATCGAGGATATGGTTCAATCGAGTATGTCTACTACTGAAGAGGATGTAAAGACACAATTTGCACTGTCATTAAAAACGCTTTCTCAACATGCGGGTTCTTTTGAAAGCCGACATGATGAATCTAAGACACTTGCGGCGTGCCAGAGAAAATGTAGCCGCTATGAAGATGCGGTAATTAAAATAAAACTAGCTAATGCTGATATTATGAAATTATATGAGAAGGAAAAGCTGCAGTTATTTGTCAATTGCATCAAAAAGTAATCTATGCATTGATTATCAAAAGCGTAACACTTTACTGTTAAATTCTGAGGCAAGAATATTAAAATATATTGAGGGTAGGGGGCTAGCCCAATACCAATAAATTCTTAACGAAGAAAGCAGGTGATGAAAAGAAGAAAACATTATAATCTATTGCTTCGAAACGCACTGAATTACCAGAAAATTGAGGTAACAACATATATCTTTTAGTTTGGATATTTATTGTTGAGTTCGTAATATGGATGCTGAGGTTTTACATAAGAATGAGGTAGGGTAGTGGCTTTTGTTACCTCAGTGGCGGTTTTTTTGAGCAGATTGTTCCAGCTGGCCGTCTTAGTAGACTCTGTTTCTTTAGTTAGATTATCGATAAAGGCAATGGTGAATTTTCCACCACTTTCGTCTCCCCAAGTGGTTTCTGAAATCGTTGAGCTGGTGATGTTAATCATGCCAGCATCTTCAACAAATAAGTGTTTGAAGTTGGCGATTACTTTTTCTTCTTTTGTGGGCATTTTTATACTTCGTGGTATCATTCTGGGTGGGGCTTCGTCGCCCCAAAAGCTGTTGCAAACATCAGCTATAGTGATTAATAATCGTGGATTTTTGTCTAATAACTTATGCATAACATATTCATATTCAACGCCCTCAAAAGTGCGTGAGAAAAAAAGATTCGGCCAAGGGCTAGTGCCTTTTTGTTCTGTTCTAAAACCGTGTCCTGAGAAGTAGAAGACTATCACATCGTCAGCATTGGCTTTGATCGCGTCAAGCTGTTTGATGAGATTTGATGGTGTTGTTGATTTGCCTTTAATGAGGATTTCTTTAAGGTTAAGGTCGGTATAATTGGCAACAGTTTGCATTTCTTGACGCATTCGATCAAAGTCGGCATTAACCGAAAAGCCAATGCTGGAGTCAGTTGTGTCAGCGGCGATTATGGCAATTAAATTTGCTGCAGCATAAGCTGAAAGAGAAATGGCGCTCGTGATTGTAATAACGCTGATAACAATGAATTGGCGTAGCTTAGTCATTGGTCTTTTCCTGTTGAGACTGAGGTTGTGGATTGTTTTTTATAAGTGATTGGTTGAATAATTTGAATCGTTTGCTCATGGGATCGTAGTCAATAAATACCGAAACATTACCATTAACAATTTTGATTTTTTCGCAAGGTAGGCTGACATAAATTGCCACATTTTGATGGGTAGAAAAGTGGTAGGCTAGTTGTGGTACGAATACGCACCTTTTGGTCATGTCAAAAACATAATGTTCGTCATTTAATATTAAGTGACGTAATTCTTTGACTTGCTGCTCAGTTAACTTGCTCGGAGTAGCTTCAGATAAAATGGGTGCTTGGTGTGTTGAGACCACGGATGACATTATCTGAGTCATTGTTATTTGTGGTGATGAGGTGAGTATGGCATATACTGGTTTTCCCACTTTATTTTCAAGTCGCTCAGTCTTAGTGCCACAGGCTGTTTGCATAACAGAGAGTGCCACTAAAAGTGAAGTGAATATAGCGTGTTTCATAATTAATGGCCTCATGTTATTTCATATGGTCAGTATATATGCTCAACATTAACAAACTCTTAATCGTCCATCAAGTAGGCAGTTGGTTGAATGGGGTGCGGGGACATCATTCGGAATGGTAAACCTTCGTTACCTGACTTTAATTTTTTTATGGGGTTTTAATGTCTGTTTGCAGGCAGTGGGATGTTTCTTTACTTTTTGCTGAAATGGGGATTGGTTTATGCCAATAATTAGCCCTATGACTGATAGCAGCCCAAAAAGAACCATAATGTATGTGCAAATTATCATTTCTATCCTAGTATTTATTCTGTTTTCAAGATTATCTACAAGCGTTATTGACTTTATCACTACGCCGTTGGTTAGATTATCAGAGAATAATTAAGAGAATATTAAGACTCCAAAGTTTTTGTGATAACAAATCGGTTATAGAGATAGCTTAGACCGATTAAGCTGACACCAAGTCCGAAGAAGGAAAACACACGATATAGACCGTTAAGTGCGGCAGCATCTATTAGGAATACCTTGCCGATGGTTAATGTCATGATACCTAAAGCGACATTGCGTAACAACGCGTTTTCTGTCCTTATACCCGTTAGTAATACCCCTATGGACATGGTAAGCCAGGCTAATGAGTAGGTGTATAATTCTAACTGTCCTATGGGGGAATCGTTGAGATAAGCTCCGCTAAACGCATGTCTGACCATCAGTGATACCCAACTAAACAAACAGAGCAGAAGTGTGGTATCAAGTATTATTGCGGGATTAATAAATTGTTTGCCACGTAATTCAAGTGAGGCTAACCTACACCATAAGAGTGGGGCTAGATAAGCTAAGCTTATGGCGTTAAAAATAAAATTTTCTCCAGTGTATTGATACGTCAGCAGCGGGTTCTGGGTAATGAAAGAAAGAATGCTGATGCGAACTAGCGGTACGCAAAGGAGTGTCATACCAGCCTGAAAGATAGCTATACGTTTAGATATTCTTCCAATGATGAGTAT
>JBGSSQ010000419.1:0-11215 GCA_041736975.1 Gammaproteobacteria bacterium | reverse complement strand
TCCTGAAGGCACAAAAGTGATGTTGTTAGCACCTGTGGTGCAAGATCGAAAAGGCGAACATCAACAAGTCATTGCGGATTTGAGGCGTAAAGGCTTTGTGCGTGCACGAATCAATGGTGATGTGGTTGATTTAGATAACGCACCGGAATTAACGCTACGTAAAAAACATACTATAGAAGTGGTGGTTGATCGCGTTAAAGTTCGCCCCGATTTGCAGCAACGTTTAGCTGAGTCTTTTGAAGCAGCTATTGAGTTGACGGGTGGTATTGCCAGTATCGCGTTTCTCGAAGTCAAGCGCGATGAGATTTTGTTCTCTGCAAAGATGGCTTGTTTGCAGTGTGGTTATAGTGTGGCTGAATTGGAGCCACGTTTGTTCTCATTTAATAATCCGGTGGGCGCATGTCCCACCTGTAATGGATTGGGTGTTAATCAATCTTTTGATAAGAATAAAATTATTGTCGATGAAGAGTTAAGCATTGCGGGCGGTGCTATACGGGGATGGGATCGTCGTAATTTCTATTATTTTCAAATGCTCAAATCTTTAGCTAAACATTATCATTTTGATGTAGAAGCGCAGTACAACCAATTGCCAGAAAAAATTCGTGACATCTTGTTGTATGGTAGTGGTGAAGAAGAAATAAAATTTCGCTATATGTCGGCACGAGGAAAAGTGGTTGAGCGAGTTCACGCCTTTGAAGGTGTTTTAATGAATATGGAGCGTCGATACGCTGAAACAGAGTCGATGGCTGTGCGTGAAGATTTGGCTAAATATCTTACCACCAGTCCTTGTAAAACCTGTAAAGGTCAGCGTCTTCGATTGGAAGCGCGTCATGTTTATATACAAGATCATACCATTCCTGATGTGGTTAATATGCCTATAGCAAAAGCCTTAGCCTTTTTTGAGCAGGTATCTTTGCCAGGACAGCGTGGTGAAATTGCCAAGAAAATATTAATCGAAGTCACTGCTCGTTTGGGTTTTCTCGTTAGCGTAGGCTTAAACTATTTAACGTTATCCCGTAGTGCTGAAACTCTCTCTGGCGGTGAGGCACAACGAATTCGGTTGGCTAGTCAAATAGGCTCAGGATTAGTAGGGGTTATGTATATTCTGGATGAACCTTCCATCGGTTTGCATCAGCGAGATAATGATCGTTTGCTAAAAACCTTAAAGCATTTACGTGATCTAGGCAATACAGTGATTGTGGTTGAGCATGATGAAGATGCGATTCGTGCTGCAGATCATGTTGTTGATATTGGGCCTGGTGCTGGTGTCCATGGCGGTTACATTATTGCTGAGGGCACGCCAGAAGATATAGAAGCACACCCTACCTCGTTGACAGGGCAATATTTAGCTGGAAAATTGAAGGTTTGGGAAGCTGCACACCGTATACAGCGTGATCCCAAGCGATTACTGCACATTCAAGGGGCGTCTTTCAATAATTTGAAAAATGTGGATGTGACTATTCCTGTAGGGCTGCTCACTTGTATTACTGGCGTATCCGGTTCGGGTAAGTCAAGTTTGATCAACGATACATTATATCCTATTGCTGCGCGTGAATTTAATGGCGCCACCCTTGTCACGCCAGGACCTTATGAAAATATTGCCGGGTTAGGTCATTTTGATAAAGTGGTGGGTATTGATCAAAGTCCTATTGGTCGCACTCCGCGTTCAAATCCTGCAACGTATACAGGGCTGTTCACGCCAATTCGCGACTTATTTGCTGGTATTCCAGAAGCGCGTGCACGTGGTTACCATGTTGGGCGTTTCAGTTTTAATGTGAAAGGCGGACGTTGCGAAGCCTGTGAAGGTGAGGGCCTTCTTCGCGTAGAGATGCATTTTTTGGCGGATGTTTATGTTGAATGTGATGTTTGTAAAGGTAAACGCTATAATCGAGAGACGCTAGAGATTCGCTATAAAGGTAAAAATATTCACGAAGTGCTAGACATGACAATAGAAGACGCTCGTGAGTTTTTCGATCCGGTGCCTTTAGTCGCGCGAAAATTGCAGACATTGATCGATGTTGGTTTGTCCTATGTTCATTTAGGCCAAAGTGCTACCACATTATCCGGTGGTGAGGCGCAGCGCGTAAAATTGGCTAAAGAGCTATCGAAGCGTGACACTGCTAAAACATTGTATATTTTGGATGAACCGACTACGGGTTTACATTTTCATGATATTAGACAACTACTGGAAGTGTTACATCGATTACGTGATAAGGGTAATACCATTATTGTGATTGAACATAATCTGGATGTAATTTGGGCGGCTGATTGGGTCGTCGACCTAGGTCCTGAAGGTGGTGATGGCGGCGGTCAAATTGTGGCTACAGGTACCCCCGAAGAGGTGATGAATAATACCGCCTCTTATACAGGGCACTTTTTAACTCAACATGTGAGGCGCAATGAGAAAGTTATACCAAAATAAAACCTTTGGTGGGATTTTATTAGTAGCGGGTACATCCATTGGTGCTGGTATGTTGGCGTTGCCTATTACTACTGGTGTGGGTGGTTTTTATTCTGCATTAGGTTTGTTTTTTCTCTGTTTTGCTTTTATGTTGATGACCTTGTTCTTACTACTAGAAGCGAATATGTATGAGCCTAGTATGGAAGCGAATATTATTTCCATGTCGCGTCGGCGGCTAGGCGCCATGGGGCAAATTGCCGCATGGTTATCTTTTCTGCTACTTTATTATGCTGTGGCGGCTGCCTATATCTCAGCAGGTGGCTCTTTGATTGCTGAATTAATTCCTACTGGAATTAAATTCACTGCTGTTAAGACTCAAATGAGTATGGTCGGCTTTGGCATTGTGGGTGGTTTGCTGGTTTTTTATGGCGTTTGGTTAATCGATCACATCAATCGATTTTTAATGTTGGGATTGGTTATCATCTATTTGATTTTGGTGCTTTTTGTAGCGCCTCATGTGCAGATGGCAAATCTCAATGTGGGCAACTCAAAATATTTATTGGCGTCAGTACCCGTGGTCGCTCTTTCTTTTACCTCGCATGTGATTTTGCCGAGTTTGCGAATGTATATGCAAAACAATGTATCCCAATTAAAAAATTCACTTTTTTATGGATCGTTGGTCCCATTACTGTTTTATGTGGTATGGGAATTTTTGATTGTGGGTATTTTGCCGGGTTCAGGGGATTATAGTTTAGCCGCTATTGCCGCTAGACCTCATCCTGTGGCCGGTATTACTCATGCGCTACATTCATACTTGGGGCTGAGCTGGGTTGCTGGGGCAGTAGGTTTGTTTTCATTTTTTGCATTAGTCACTTCATTTTTAGCTGTCATTTTGAGCTTGACAGATTTTTTGGCGGATGGGTTTCAAATTAAAAAGGATTTTTGGGGTAGTATCATGCTATGCCTGCTTTCTTTAGTTCCGCCGTTAATATTTTCACTGTATTTCCCTCGTGGATTTGTGTTAGCTATAAGCTATGCCGGTGTTTTTGCTGCCATTTTATATGCTATTTTGCCACCATTAATGATCTGGAATGCCCGCTATCGTGATAGGCTGGATTGTGGCTTTCGTGTGTGGGGCGGGAAGTCTGTGTTAGTGTTCTGTATGTTTGGTGGCGCTCTGATTATAATGTTTCAAGTTCTAAGTACGTTGAATTATCTTCCGCTACCTGCTGTGGATTCTATTCCGCAGCAGGCGACTCATGCATGATGAAAGCATTAATCAGGCTTTCACTCCTGCTTGATTTTGCAGCTTTTATTTGAAGAAATCTGAGAAATACACGATATTTGCAAACAAGTCTTTCGCTATAAGCTCATGAATGACTCCATAAGGCTGAAAGTACAACACTAAAATGACAAAACTATGATTGGGCTATACCCCTTGAGCCGCCTGCTCTATTGTGATTGACTTTAATCTGGACGTGATTCTGCCGAGTTTGCGAATGTATACGCAAAACAATGTATCCCCATTAAAAAATTCACTTTTTAGTGGTATGGGAGTTCTTGATGTTGGTGGATTACTCAATTACTTCAGGCTTGACCCCTTACCTCTCAAATATGAGCTATACTGTGCTTAATATCTTATTTAGGGGAGGAGTGCTATGGTGATTCAATTCATTGTTAGGTCCATATTGGCTTTAACAATGGTGTTAAGTGCTACATCCGCCGTGGCGGAGTCTGCAAGATCTCGTCATATCGCTAACTCTCCTGAAGGGTTATGGAGAACTATAGACGACGAAACTAATAAGGTACGAAGTCTTATACGGGTTTGGCAATCAAACGGTGTTTATTATGGGCGCATTGTTAAGATTTTTAAGGAGCCAGGTGACACAGGGACTTGCTCTAAATGTCCTGGTAGATTTAAAAATAAGCCGATTTTAGGGCTGAATATTATTTGGGGGTTAGAGCGCACGGATGGTAATGTTTGGTCCAATGGTTCAATTCTAGATCCTGTGACAGGCAAAATTTATCGTGTGATGCTGACGCTCTCTAAAGATGGGCGATCGCTAAAAGCGCGTGGATATATTGGTTTCAGTCTCTTTGGGCGTACACAAAATTGGTATAGGGTCAAATAGACTGCGTTTTTTTTCACAAAAGGAGTATAGCTAATGAATATTTTTCTTAAAGGCATAGTGGGTGTCGTGTTAGGTTCAGCTTTAACGGGTTGTGCTGTGGGTGTTGGTCCTTATAACGACGGTGTGGTGACTGGTAGTGTTTATTATTCGGATAGTGATTATTATTATCCAGGATTTTACGGGTCCCATTATTACTATGGTCATGGACATCATGGCTGGCAAAATACGGGCTATAGAGTCTATCACTCCTATGATGGTCGAGGTTATCACGGTGGTCGTCATAGTGGTGGCAGTAAACATGGTGGCGGTGGTCATCATGGTGCAGGCGGTAGCCATGGTGGTGGCAGCAGTCACGGTGGTCATCATCGATAATCACTTTAGCACTGTCTCTAGCGCTGGTTTGCTGAGGTGGCAGTAGCTCTGCTCTCTGAAGGGAGCTGCTGTTGCGTTGCGTTGAATCTTTGCAGGCTTTGAGGCTACTGCTTGTCGGCGAGAAGGTGAGCGCTTTGCTCACCTTTTTCTGTATCTGCAGCAAAGGTAAAAGTCGATCTTCGTTGTCTAAACTTCTGTAGTATCGTTCTCATTTTATACATTCCGGGCTGTTCAATAAATAAATAGACTGGTAAAGCGATTAGGTAGGTAATAAATATCAGCTTTAAGCCTTCAAGAAAATAAGCTTCTGCTGTGATGGATGAATGAGTGGCAAAAAAAATAAAATAGCCACCGATGATGACCAACGGATGAATTAGGTAGGTTGCATAAGTAATACGTCCAAATGGACGTAACAATGAAGAGCCTAATATATTAACGAATATGCGAATTACGATGCCTTTAGGGGCATGAGCTAATAATAGTAGCAGACAAAGTATGACGGAATAGAGGGTTCGTTGAACAGCAATAGCCCAATAAACACTGGTTTGCCAAACGTCCTGATTATTGCCAACATACATTATGGGGTCGTTAATCAGTAGAAAAATAATGAGCCCGAATAGAGTAAGGGAGATGAAATTAATGGTCATTTTTGGTAGTCGTTTCAGAAAGTTTTCCAGTTTTTTTTGGTGATACACCACGATGTAGGCTGTGATAATACCGTAAAAAATCGCGCTGGTATGGACGTGTAGTTTATCAACCCCCATGCTGAAAGATATAATGCTTTCTTGGCTGTTGATGATAAAAGCTTCAGTGCGGTAATGAGTGTACTGGAAAAGGGTCATGAGTATTGGTGTGAGGAAAAAGGGTAATAAAACAAGTCCCACTGACAGAGAAATGCAGGTTGTTTTCCCTATGATATTTTTAGAAAGTAACCACATGAAAATGGAAAATAGCAGATAAAATTGGAAGTCTACAGCAAGTGACCATGTCCAGCCCATAAATTGCTCATTGAGAGGGAGGAAATTGTTAATTTGTAGAATGTTGGTCCAAATGTTGTGTGAACAGTCATACAGAAATGGAATCGAAAACACTAAAACTGCTAGATATAGAGGATAAACACGCGCACAGCGACGGATAATGAAATTGACAATGTCCACTTTTCCTCGCTCTTTATACTCTTTAATGAGCGAATAACCAATGACGAAACTGCTGATGACGAAAAAGGTATTGATTAGCATAAAAGTAGAAATGGTCCATTTGAAGAGAGGATGTTTGAGCATCTCGAGATATTCACTTGGTGTGAAGAAAAACGAGGCAAACAGAGCGATATGCTGCAACATCACCCGTACGGCAGTAAAGGCGCGCAATCCTTCAATATGGCCGAAGAAATCAGGGTTTTTGCGAAAGAGGCTGTAGAAATCTCGTGATACTGACATGAGGCAACCGGCTCCTTAGCTATTGGGTGTTTTGGCTCTTCTCATGGTCGCACGTTGAGTGGGAACCGCTATTTTCCCTTTAATGAGCTCCCGAAGTGTAATATAATCCTAAGCCTATATCAAGCATAGCAGTGCTCGCTGGCGTGACTAAATACCATCGTTTTATAGGGTGGGCAATTTGATGCGGTGGTGAGATTTGTGGTGCAGTGACTCACTTAAACAGTATTATGTAGGTTAAATATGCAAGAACATCGTTTCCTAAAAGCGCTACGGCGTGAGCCAGTTGATAAAACGCCGGTATGGTTGATGCGACAAGCTGGCCGCTATTTGCCGGAATATCGTGCATTGCGACAAAAGCATGGCAGTTTTATGACTTGTTGTAAAACACCAGAGATAGCCTGTGAAATTACGCTTCAGCCTTTGCAGCGCTTTGATTTGGATGCGGCTATTATCTTTTCAGATATCCTCACTATACCTGATGCCATGGGTTTAGGCTTGTATTTTGAAACAGGAGAGGGCCCAAGGTTTGAGCGTCCAGTACAAACTCGTCAGAGTATAGAGGCTTTGCGTGTTCCTGATATGAATGACCAGTTGGGTTATGTGATGGATGCCATTCGTCTCGTTTCTAGGGAGTTGAGTGGAAGGTTGCCTTTGCTTGGTTTTAGCGGAAGTCCTTGGACTTTAGCAACTTACATGGTTGAAGGTGGGTCCACAAAAAGTTTTTCAACCATAAAAAAGATGATGTTTGCTGATCCTGCAACATTACACAAACTATTAGATGTTTTAACGCAGTCAGTCATTGACTATTTAAAAGCTCAAATTGCCGCAGGTGTTTCGGCCGTCATGATTTTTGATACCTGGGGTGGCGTTTTGTCGAGCCGAGAATATCACGCCTTTTCTTTGTCAGCCATGCGAAAAATAGTCGCTGAATTGAAAGCCGATCCAGCCTCAACAAACACGCCAGTGATTTTATTTACCAAGAATGGTGGCTCGTGGTTGGAAGATCTTGCCGCAACAGGTTGTGCTGGATTGGGTATCGATTGGAGTGTCAACATCGGTGACGCGCGTCGAAGAGTTGCGCATGCCGTTGCACTACAGGGTAACATGGATCCCGCTATTCTTTATGCTTCACCTGAATTTATCCGTGAAGAAGTCTCTACGATATTGTCTCAGTTTGGTTTTGGGGGAGGACATATTTTTAATTTGGGTCATGGTATTTTACCCGATGTCCCACCTGAACATGTCTCTGTATTTGTTGATGCAGTTCATGAACTAAGTCAGCCTTACCATGAAAAAAATAGAGCGACATCGAAGTCATGAGTGATTATTCTTTGGGAGGAAAAATGGATGCTGGTTTAGTCATCATTGGTTCGGGGTTAGCTGGTTATATGCTGGCAAAGGAGTGGCGAAAGTGTGACGCGGTTTCGCCATTAACTATTATTACTCAAGGCTTAGGCGACTTTTATTCTAAGCCCTTATTATCCACAGCCTTAACTCAACAACGTACACCAGAAGTATTGCCAACCGCTAGTGCAGATAAAATGGCAGCGCAATTGAATGCCACCATTCTGACTGAAACGGTGGTCACGGCAATTCAAGCTGATAATAAAATACTTGTGTTGGGCGATAACAAAACCTTGCCTTATGATCAATTGGTTTTGGCGCTGGGTGCAGATGTTATTAAACCCGTTATTAGCGGTGATGGGGGTGATGGCCTTATTTCGGTTAATAGCTTGGAAATGTATGCGTCTTTTAGAGAAGCATTACGTCCAAATGCTAAAATCGCTATTCTTGGCGCAGGATTGGTAGGCTGTGAGTTTGCCAACGATCTTGCCAACGTCGGGCATCCTGTGGAAGTGATCGCACTTTGTGAGTACCCATTAGACCGACTGCTGACGCCAGAAATCGGTGCGGTGATAAAAGAAGCGCTTAGTCAGAGTGGTATTGTTTGGCATTTATCAGAGTCAGTTGAGCGAGTGGATAAACACCCAGAGGGCTATAAGCTGACTCTCTCAGGTGGTAAAACCTTGACTGCTGATGTGGTTTTATCGGCGGTAGGATTACGACCCCATATTGCTTTGGCGCAGGCTACGGGTATACGTGTTGATCGAGGCATTATAGTAGATCGTACGCTGGCTACTAGTGTTCCTTCTATTTATGCTTTAGGTGACTGCGCTGAAGTTTGTGGTTGTGTGTTGCAATATGTGGCACCATTATTAGCGTGTTCACGCGCCTTAGCAAAAACGCTATCGGGTGAATCCACAGAGGTGGTTTATCCTGCTATGCCAGTGGTATTAAAAGCACCTTCCTGTCCACTTGTCGTTGCGCCCCCTCCCCAAGACATTGAAGGTCAATGGCAATTGAGTGGTGAGGCGTTTGACCGTTGCGCGTTATTCTACGATAATGAACAACAATTAAGGGGATTTGCTTTAACAGGTGCGATGATTAAAGAACGAATGAACTTACAAAAGCTGTTGCCCCCTATTTTTTCTTGAGTGATTAATGACAATAGGTAGTTGTAGGATTGATTGCTACGCTATCAGAGGGGTTGTTGCGTTGGTCACGATAAACAAGATCGAGGAAAATTGAATGACTTTATATAAAGCTACGTTAACACTCATATTAGTGATGGATCCTTTGGGAAATATTCCTATAGTGATTTCTTTGCTAAAGGGGTTGAGTACGCAGCGTTACATACGAGTTATCTTACGTGAAACCATTATTGCCGCCTTGGTGCTGTTGCTTTTTCTGTATATTGGAGGTCCTTTACTGGAGGGCTTAAATATTTCACATCCAGCCTTACAGATCGGTGGTGGTATTATTCTTTTTCTAATTGCGATTAAGATGATTTTTCCTGAGAGAGATAATCGTCCAGTTGATGATATCGAAGGTGAACCTTTTATCGTACCGTTAGCCATTCCATTGATTGCCGGCCCATCCGCCTTGGCTGCAGTGATATTGTTGCAAACCAGTAATAAGGTCACCGGTAATGTGGGTTTGTTTGCTGTGTTATTAGCTGCCTCAGTTAGTTTAGTGGTGTTATTAAGTGCTCGATTATTAATTCAATTACTTGGGCCGCGTGCAGTTATTGCTATGGAAAGATTGATGGGCATGATTTTAACGACTGTTTCTGTGCAGATGTTCTTAGACGGTGTGAAACTATTTCTGGCTAGCTAACGTTCTAACTGCATTTCCCCGGTAGACAACATTCATATTGAGCTCATCGAGTGTTTTGACCAATTCAAGCCTGTGTAGATTTGTGGTTATCAAAAGACTAGGTGTCAGCGGTTTCCAACTCAGGAGCTGCCCATTTTTTGATAAGCTGCACGATATTTTCTTGTCTAAAGGGTTTGAGCAAAACATCATTCATACCCGATTTAATAAAGTTTTGCAGCTCATCATCAAATGAGTAAGCAGTAGTTGCAATAATGGGGGTATTGATACCTGCCGCGCGAAGTTGCTTAGTGACTTCAAGGCCATCAATGTCGGGGAGTTGGATGTCCATCAAAATAATGTCATAGTGATTTTTTTTTGCCAGATCTAAAGCCACTTCCCCAGTGTTTGCGGAGTTGTAAGTGCAGCCTATATTGTCCAGCATCAACTGAACCACTTTTTGGTTGATAGGCTCGTCTTCTACAAGTAAGATACTCAATCTGGATTGGCTCGATAACATAAATACTCCTGAATTCTGTAGGGGATTCCTTGCTATCCCAAAGCGTCTATACGATAATTATAGCAGATATTAAAGTAAATTACCCTTAGAGTGTGACCCCATTTTTTAACCTTAATGTAGCGAAATCAAATTTGAAAACAGTGATTCCTAGTCAACCTCTTGCGGCGCGGATGCGGCCAAGAACCATGAGTGAGTATATAGGGCAGTCCCATTTGACTGGGCCCGGTAAAGCATTGCATCAGGTTGTCGCTAAAAATGCGATTCATTCAATGATCTTTTGGGGCCCTCCTGGAAGTGGTAAAACAACTTTAGCGCTTTTATTAGCTTCAAATGCTGATGCTGTTGTAGAGCAGTTATCGGCCGTGCTTGCTGGTGTTAAAGAGATTCGAGAAGTGGTTGCTAAAGCAAGTGAACGTGAAGACAGGACGGTGCTATTTGTTGATGAGGTTCATCGTTTTAACAAGGCTCAACAAGACGCTTTTTTGCCTTTTGTTGAAAATGGCACCATTACCTTAATTGGCGCTACCACAGAAAATCCTTCGTTTGCCCTCAATAATGCCTTACTATCGCGGTGTAGAGTGTATGTATTAAAAGCCATGCAGACTGAAGAACTTGAAAAAATTCTACAACAAGCGTTGACAGATGCCGAGCGTGGGTTGGGTGCATTGAAATTAACAGTCTCACCCGAAGTCATCAACAAGATTGCTCAATATGCGGATGGTGATGCACGACAAGCACTGACCTACTTAGAAATCGCAGCTGATTTTGCCCAAGATATTGACGGAGAAAAAGTCATTTCCACTGATGTGTTGAACAATATTATGCAGGGAAAAACCCAACGATTTGATAGGCAGGGTGAAGCATTTTACGACCAAATTTCTGCGCTACATAAGTCGGTGAGGGGCTCGGATCCCGATGCAGCACTCTATTGGTTATCGCGAATGTTGATTGGTGGCTGCGATCCTCATTATTTGGCGCGTCGTCTGGTTCGGCTTGCGAGCGAAGATATTGGCAATGCAGATCCTCGAGCACTGGAGCTTACTATGAACGCTTGGCAGGTGTATGAGCGTGTTGGCAGTCCAGAAGGTGAAATAGCATTGGCGCAAGCGACGGTTTATATGGCTTGTTGTGCTAAAAGTAATGCTGTTTATACTGCATTTAATGCTGCTTGGGCAGATGCTGAGAAATATGGTAGTTTGGA